>CAZXBN010000071.1:0-1544 GCA_964638845.1 uncultured Candidatus Saccharibacteria bacterium | reverse complement strand
CTCATTTCGACCTTGGGAAGGTCACGTAATGGCCATTATACGATACCCGCATTTACTCTCGAAAAATAAAAAGTTTCTTAATTTTATTAATTAATTCTCGGATAATATTATCATCTTTCTTTTTAGCAGTCTCTTTTTCTTTTTCAGAAAGAATTACAACTGACTCTTCTCCTTCTTTAACATAACCTTGTTCTCTCATTACTCCTTCCCAATAGTCATCTGTTTGAGCATCTGAAATTCTACTTTCTAACATTGCTTTTTGTTGTTCTAAAAAATTAACTTTTTCTTTTAAAGATTCAAAGCGATCTATTAAATCTAACCGTTTTTGAGCAATTCTAATATTTGAAAAAAATAAAAAACAAAAAATAGAAAAACTAATTATAAAAAATAAAATGGTTTTAAAATTATTTTTCTTTGATTTTTTATTTTTACTTTTTTTTGCTACCATATTGTAATAATATAATTCAAAAATATGAAAAAGTCTAAAAAGGAAAAAATAAAAAATATTATTTGGACTACCCTAGTTTCTATCGTTGCACTCAGTATGATTCTTGTTTTATTAGCCCCTATCTTTAGTTAAGGGTTATTCTTTAAACATTTTAAGGAAAACTTCCGAAGGGATATTAACCCTTCCTTTTTCTTTTAGTTTCTTTTTTCCTTGTTTTTGTTGTTCTAATAATTTTCTTTTTCGAGTTACATCCCCTCCGTATAATTTAGCAGTAACATCTTTTCGATGAGCTCTAATTGTAGCTCGAGCAATAACTTTTCCAGAAATAGCTGCTTGAACTGGTACTTTAAACATTTGAGGAGGAATTAACTTTTTTAACTTATTAACCAACTTCTTTCCTTCATCGTAAGATTTATCTTCTTCAACAATTTTAGAAAAAGCATCTTCCTTACTTCCAGCAATTAAAACATCCAATTTAACTAAATTTCCGGGGCGATAATCCAAGATTTCATAATTCATTGAAGCAAATCCTTGACTAGCACTTTTTAAATTATCAAAAAAGCCAACTACTATTTTTCTTAAAGGAATTTCATAGATTAAAGAAACTCTTTCTGGGTTTAAATATTTATTATCTATAAATTTAGCATCTAAATTATCTAATAATTGAGAAACATTCCCAAAATAATCCATTGGAGTCATAATTTCTAATCGAACCCACAATTCTTGGACTTCCTCAATTAAACTTCTTTTTGGCCAATCAGAAGCTGAATAAATAAATTCTTCTTCTCCATCCTGATTAATTATTTTATAAACGGCGGAAGGGGAAGAAATAATTAAATCTAAACCAAATTCTCTTTTTAATCTTTCACAAACTATTTCCGCATGTAGGGAGCCTAAAAAACCACAACGGAAGCCTCGCCCTAAAAACTTTTTTGATTCCCCCTTAAAAACCAAAGAAGCATCATTTAATTTTAGTTTTTCAAGAGCGTTTCTTAAATTATCTAAATCATTTGGATTTTTAGGATAAATAGAAGCAAAAACCATTGGTTTGGGCTCCTTATAGCCAGTAAGACCTTTAGCTTTCTCGTTTTCAATA
>CAZXBN010000070.1:0-1567 GCA_964638845.1 uncultured Candidatus Saccharibacteria bacterium | reverse complement strand
CGATACAAGGAGCAAGAATTAATGGTAAGCCTAAACCACTATAAAAAGAAATTTCGCTTGGTTTTGTCCAAACAATATCTGTTTCTCTTAAAGTTGAATTAAATTCACTAAAATAATCATGAATTTCTTCCTTAAAAATGATTTTAATTCCCTCGCCTAAATATTCTTCCAAGTCTAAATCTTTAACTTGATCAAAAAAGTACTTTTTAACCTCTTTTCTAATTCCAGCTACTAATATTAATCTAATCTCATTTTCTTTAATTTTTTCTTTTAAACTTTTTAAAATCTGTCCACCAATTTCTTTTTGGGCTCCAGCCCCTCCTACTGCAAACATTAAGGTCAAAGGATGTGGTCTTTTTTCAGGAATTTTCTTTAAATTGTCTTGAACTAAAGACTTATAGCGTTCAAGGTATTTTTTTTGAGGATCTAAAACCAATAATCTTTTGGCTAAATCTTGTTTTAAAACACTTAAATTTTCTTCTCCAATATTTTTAATTGGTAAAGGGTAGCCGGTAAAAAAGATATTGTTAGGTCTAACCCCGTAAAGCTTTAATCTTTCAACCACCCTCTTAGTTGGAGCAAAATATTTAATTTTACTAGTCGAAGGATGTAAGGGAACCCAAGCTCTAGAAATATCAGCATCACAAACAACACAATAAATGTCTCCTGGATAATTAAAATATTCCGCCATAAATGCTGGAATATAAAAAGTACAGATTAAGGGAATTCTTTTTTTACCTAAATAACGAATTAGGTGACTTCCCCAGCCATCTTCAAAAAAATCATAAGCTTTTTTAGTTGAAAGATTTGGATTAGATAAGTCTCTTTTTGGATAAAAACTAGCAATTTCTTGATATTTATCAAAAAGACTAAATATAAAACTTCCAATTAAAGGAATTCTTTTAAATCGAGAAACAAATTCATAAAACTCATTAAAGCTTTCCCAAATCTTTTTATCCTTATCGGGAATACCATCATAACTATTAGCATCAATAATTTCATCGTTAAAAGCTAATTCCTTTAAGGAATAAGCGGTTCTTTGATGACCATACCCCATATCAACCGAAATTATTTTTGCTTTTTTATTCATTTTACTATTTAGTCAATTATTACTTATTTTATCAAAATTAACCCTAAGTAACAACTTCTTTTTTTGACAATTTAAATTATAAAAATTATAAAGAAAAAGTGATTGAATGTTCTTAATAGATGAAAAAATGGCAAGGATGATAATAACTCATCCGAGAACAAAAAATGAAGTGATCAAAAAGCTCCAAAGAAGTATTGGAGCAAAAATTAGAATTAGCGAAAAAAAGAATAAGGGGATAATTAAAAAAACCTGTTCTTTTTTTAAAAAAAATAATAAAAGAAAAGTTGATTTAGATACTTTTCTTGAAAAAATGGCAAGTATAAGCTTGTCATTACAAACTAAAAAAGAAGAAGAAGAAATTTCAATTGAAGACTTCTTCTTCAATTTAATGCCTAATTTCAGGGAATAATTAATTTATTTCCTTTTTTTTAATTGACAAAACAAAAAAACTAACAAAAAATGAAGAATAGGTCGTTA
>CAZXBN010000069.1:0-1569 GCA_964638845.1 uncultured Candidatus Saccharibacteria bacterium | reverse complement strand
CAAAATTATAAATTATTGATTGGGGAGAGGACAGCGGAAAGAGTAAAAATGAGTATTGGAACTGTTATTCCTTTAAAAAAGAAAAAAACAATTCCAGTTAGAGGGAGAAATTTAGTTACCGGATTACCGGAAGAGATTGTTTTTTCTAGCGAAGACGTTAGAAAGGCAATGGAAAAACCAGTTAATAAAATTATTAGTGAAATTAAAGGAGCAATTGAGGAAACTCCTCCAGAATTAATAGCTGATGTAATGACAAGAGGTATACATTTAGCTGGTGGTGGTTCTTTACTAAAAGGTTTAGATTCTTTGATTAAAGAAAAAACTAAAATGCCAGTTAAAAGAATTGAAGATCCGATGACTGGGGTGGTTAGAGGAGCTGGTATTGTTTTAGAAAATTTAGATGAATTACATGAGGTTTTAATTGATATTGGAGAATTAGAACCTCCAAAATAAACTAATTAAAAAATGATTAATAAAAAAGAAATAAAACATATTGCTAAACTTGCCCGTTTAGGTTTGAGTGAAGAAGAATTAAAATCAATGCAAAAAAATTTTTCATCAATTTTGGATTATGTTAAGAAATTGGAAGAAGCTGATGTTTCAGAAATAGATGATGTTTTTGAAAAAAAAGGTTCTGTTAATATTACTAGAAAAGATAATGTTCGAAAAAGAAATAAAAAAGAAAGAGAAAAATTATTAAATTCAGCTCCTGCCAGGAAAGGAAATTATATTAAAACTAAAAAAATTCTTTAATGGATTTATCAAAACTTACAATTAAAAAAATTCATCAAGGTTTAGTTAATAAAAATTTTTCAGCTTTAGATTTAGCTAAATCTTATCTTGATAATATTGAAAAAAAGGACGAGAAGATTAATTCTTTTTTATCTGTTTGTAAAGATAAAGCTTTACAACAGGCTAAGAAAGTTGATCAAAAAATAAGCAAAGGAGAAAAGATTGGTTTATTAGAAGGGGTTCCAGTTTCAATTAAGGATATTATTTTGATTAAAGGAATGAAGTGTACGGCTGCTTCAAAAATTCTTGAAAATTACGTTGCTTCATATAACGCTACTTGTGTTAATAAATTAAAAAATGAAGGGGTTGTTATTTTAGGAAAAAATAATTTAGATGAATTTGCGATGGGCTCTTCTACGGAGAACTCAGCTTTTGGACCTACTAGGAATCCAAATGACTTAGAAAGAGTTCCAGGCGGCTCTTCAGGGGGCTCAGCAGCAGCTGTAGCTGCCAATCTTGCTTTATTTTCTCTTGGTTCTGACACTGGGGGATCGGTTAGACAACCAGCTTCTTTTTGTGGCGTTGTTGGATTAAAACCAACTTATGGAAATGTTTCTCGAAATGGTTTAATGGCTTATGCTTCTTCTTTAGACCAGATTGGTCCAATTACTAAAAATATTGAAGATTGTAGAATTGTTTTTGATACAATTAAAGGAAAGGATAAATTAGATTCTTCAACTGTAAAAACTAAAGAGTCGGTTCGATTTAACGCAAAAGAAATTAAAGATTTAGTAATCGGTGTTCCAGATGAATTTTTTATTGAAGGAGTTGATCCAG
>CAZXBN010000068.1:0-1651 GCA_964638845.1 uncultured Candidatus Saccharibacteria bacterium | reverse complement strand
TTTTTATGCTTTTAAAGTTGCTCACTTTTTAGGAGAAGCTTCGGTCAATGGAGAAAAAAAATGTGAAGTTAGATTTAGCGTAGCTGTCGTTGATAAAAAAGAATTTCAAAGAAAAAAAGAACAATCAAAACAAGAATCAAAGCCTCGACACAAACTTCCATCTTTAAGAATTAAAAACATTAAATCACGTCTTCCTATAATTCAAGGAGGAATGGCGATTCGAGTTTCTCTTCATAATTTAGCTGGACACGTAGCAAAAAACGGAGGAATTGGGATTATTGCTGTTTCTGGAATGAATGATCCAGAAGAAGTAAAATCAGAAATTAGAAAGGCTCGAAAAATAGCCCCTAATGGAGTTATTGGAATTAATATCATGGGAGTTGTAAGTAGATTTAAACAATTAGTACAAGCTGCCATTGAAGAAGGAATTGATTTAATTATTCAGGGGGCCGGCTTTAGAAAAGATATTTTTAGAATTGGAGGAAAACACAACGTTCCTATTTTTTCAATGGCCTCGTCAGTAAAAGTAGCTAAAAAAGGAGAGAAAATGGGGGCTTCAGCAATTATAGTTGAAGGAAAAGATGCTGGTGGTCATTTAGGTTTTCCTAAAGGACACAAATTAAGAAAGACTATCGATATTGTTAAAGATGTAGTTAAAGAAGTTAAAACCCCTGTTATTGCCGCTGGAGGAATTTTTAATGGAAAAGATATTGTTGAAATGTTAAAAGCTGGAGCAAAAGGAGTTCAAATGGCAACTAGATTTGTAGCAACTGAAGAATGTGATGCTGATCGAAAATTTAAAGAATTTTATGTTAACGCTGAAGAAGGAGATGGAATCTTGGTTCACTCTCCAGTTGGTTTACCAGGAAGAGTTATTAAAAATGAATTAGCAAAGAAAATAAAAGAGGGAAATGCTCCTAAACCAGACCCAAAAAGGTGTGAAAACTGTATTGGGATGGTTTGTGATAAAAGTTATTGTATTTTAGATGTTTTAGAAAAAGCAAGAAAAGGAGATATTGAAAATGGACTAGTTTTTGCTGGTTCTAATTTTTGGAGAATTAAAGAAATTACAACCGTTAAAAAATTATTAAACCAATTAGAAAAGGAAGCTAATAAAATATTAAAAGATAAACCATTATTAAATTATGATTAAATCAAAATTAACTAAGCTTTTAGGTATTAAATACCCTATCATTCAGGGAGGAATGGCTGGAGTTTCAGAAGCAAATTTAACGGCTGCTGTTTCTAATGCTGGAGGATTAGGAGTGATTGGTTCTGGTTTTTTTCCTGCTTCTTGGCTTGAAAAAGAAATTAAAAAAACAAAAGAATTAACCGATAAACCATTTGGGGTTAATCTTTTAATGCAAAATCCAAACGTTCCTGAGTTAACAAAAGTAATAATAAAAGAAAAAGTTCCGGTTGTTTTTACTGGAGGCGGAAACCCTCTTCCTTTATTTCCCCATTTTAAAAAAGCAAATATTAAAATTATTCCTGTTGTTGCTTTGTCTAGATTAGCTAAAAAAATGGAAGATAATGGGGCTCACGCTGTTGTTGTTGAAGGTTTAGAGTCAGGAGGACACATTGGAAAATCAACAACTATTGCTTTAGTTTCTCAAACAAAAGAAAAATTAGAAAAAATTCCTTTAATCGC
>CAZXBN010000067.1:0-1696 GCA_964638845.1 uncultured Candidatus Saccharibacteria bacterium | reverse complement strand
AACCAAAAAAAGAAGCTAAAAAGCATGAGAAAAAGTCCATCTCCCTTATAAACGAGCTAAAGATTGACAAAGAAAAAGAAAGTGAAAATTTTCTATCCGAAGAATTAGAAGCGAAGTTTTGGAGGGATTTATACAAAGAAAAATTAAAAGAGATTAAAAACGATAAAGATTTTAAAAAAGCAGCTTTTGATGATTTAGAAAAGAAAATGCAATCAGGCCAAAATGGTGATGGCGTAAATGCTCATCGGGCTCTTAGGCGAATTTCAGGTTATAAAAATCTTGGAATATTTAAAAAACAAATAAAAGAAAAATTAAAAGAGATTAAGGGCGATGAAAATTTTAAAAAAGCAGTTTTTGATGATTTAAAAAAAAGAATTAAATCAGGTCAAAATGGTAACGACTTGAATGCTAATTGGGCTCTTATGAGAATTTCAATTTATAAAAACCTTGGAATATTTGAAAAGAAAGTAGAAGAAAAATTAAAAGAGATTAAAAACGATAAAGATTTTAAAGAAGCAGCTATTGACTATTTAGAAAAGAAAATCAAATCAGGTCAAAATGGTAATGGCTGGAATGCCAATTTGGCTCTTTGGATTATTTCACGTTATAAAAACTTTGGAATATTTAAAAAACAAGTAAAAGAAAAATTAGAATTAATTAAAGATAATAAAGATTTAAAAAAAGCAATTATTAAAGATTTAGAAAATGATATCAAATCAGGTAAAAATGGTGATGGAGAGAACGCCAATTGGGCTCTTAGACGAATTCCAAGTTATAAAACCATATCAGAATTTTGGCAAGATTTAGCAGATCAAAAAAGAGCTAAGATGGCAAGAAAAACCCAAAAACAAGTTATCCCTAAAAGACCAGAAATTAAATAAATTTTTATGAACAAAGAAAAACTAAATCTAGACAAACCAAAAAAAGAAGCTAAAAAGCATGAGAAAAAATCCATCTCCCTTATAAACGAACTTAAAATTGACAAAGAGCAAAAAGAAAAAGATTTGCTTCCCGAAGAAATAGAGTCTTATTATTGGAAAAGGATTTATAAAGAAAAATTAGAACTAATTAAAGATGATAAAGATTTTAAAAAAGCAGCTATTAAAGATTTAGAAAATGATATTAAATCAGGTCAAAATGGTAACGGCTTGAATGCTAATTGGGCTCTTAGGCGAATTTCAGGTTATAAAAACCTTGGGATATTTGAAGAACAAGTAAAAGAAAAATTAGAACTAATTAAAGGTGATAAAAATTTCAAAAAAGTAGCTATTAAAAATTTAGAAGAAGTTATCAAATCAGGTCAAAATGGTGATGGCAACAAAGCTAATGTGGCCCTTTGGAGAATTTCAATTTATAAAAACCTTGGAATATTTAAAAAACAAGTAAAAGAAAAACTAGAACTAATTAAAGGTGATAAAAATTTCAAAAAAGTAGCTATTAAAAATTTAGAAGAAGTTATCAAATCAGGTCAAAATGGTGATGGCTGGTATGCTAATTGGGCTCTTTGGTTTATTTCAGGTTATAAAAATTTTGGAATATTTGAAAAACAAGTAAAAGAAAAATTAGAACTAATTAAAGGTGATAAAAATTTTAAAAAAGTAGCTATTAAAAATTTAGAAGAAGTTATCAAATCAGGTCAAAATGGTAATGGCGTGGATGCCAATTGGGCTCTTAGAAAACTTTCAAGTTATAAAAC
>CAZXBN010000066.1:0-1714 GCA_964638845.1 uncultured Candidatus Saccharibacteria bacterium | reverse complement strand
AGCTTAAAAAATATCTTGGAAATGATTGTTTAAAAAACCTTAAAGATTACGATATTATTTTTAAGTCTCCTGGAATCCCTTTAAGTAAAATTAAACCCTTTATTAAAGAAAACCAAGAAGTAACATCTCAAACTAAATTCTTTTTTGATAATTGTTCTGGTCAAATTATTGGAGTGACCGGAACAAAAGGAAAGAGTACAACCTCTTCTTTAATCTATAAAGTTTTAAAAGACAATAACTTAGATATTGAATTAATAGGAAATATTGGTAAACCAGCTTTATCTTCTTTAAATAAAGATAAAGATTTTTATATTTATGAATTATCTTGTCATCAGTTATCTGATTTAAAGAAAAGCCCAAATATTGCTGTCTTATTAAATATTTACCCAGAACATTTAGATTATTATGAAAGCTTTGAAAAATATAAAAAAGCAAAAGCTAATATCACTAAATATCAAACAAAAGAAGATTTATTAATTTATAATTCTGAATTAAAAGATGTTAATAAAATAGCTCAAAAATCAAAAGCTCAAAAAATAAGAATTAATTCTATAAAACTAGAAAATGAATTTTCAAAATCACTTCATTCCTTAACAATTAAAACGGCTATACTTGTTGGAAAAGAATTAAGTATTTCAAAGAATAAGATTATCCAAAGTATTAAATCTTTTAAAACGTTACCCCATAGATTAGAAAAGGTAGGGAACTACCAAGGAGTAACTTTCTATAATGATTCTTTATCAACAATTCCAGAAGCAACTATTACAGCTTTAGATAAGTTAGGAGAAAAAGTAGAAACAATTTTATTAGGAGGTTTTGATCGAGGGCTTAATTTTAAAAAATTAGCAAAAAGAATTATTAAAAGTAAAATTAAAAACATTATCTTTTTTCCAAAAACCGGAAAAAAGATTTGGAAAGAATTAAAAAATACTACTAAAACTGAAAAGTACAATATAATTTTTGTAGATAATATGAAAGATGCTGTTGAAAAATCTTTTCAATGGACAAATAAAAACAAAATTTGTCTTTTATCTAATGCTTCACCAAGTTTTGGATTGTTTAAAGACTATAAAGAAAGAGGTAATTTATTTAAAAAATATATAAAAGAATATGGCCAAAAAAAATAAAACTATTGATTTTGTAATTTTTTTGGTCGTAACTATCCTTTTAATTGTTGGACTTATGTTTTTAGCTAGTGCCTCAAGTTTTTCTGGAGAGCAAAAGTTTGGAGATCCTTTTCATTTTATTAAAAGACAATCTATTAATTTAGGAATAGGAATTATTGCTTTTTTGATTGGTTTAAAAGTTAATTTAAAAAAGTTTAAAAAAATTTATTTTTTCCTTTTCCTTGTTAATTTTATTTTAATGTTTTTTGTTTTTATTCCAGGAATTAAAATATCTTCTGGAGATTCAGCAAGATGGTTTTCAGTAGCTGGTTTCTCAGTCCAACCTTCTGAATTTTTAAAACTTTCATTTATTCTTTATTTAGCTCATTGGTTAAGTAGTAAAAAAAAGAGAAATAAAATTATTAAAAAAGAAGGAGATAAAATAATTTTAGGTTTTTTTATCTTTTTAATTTGTTTAATTGGAACTGCATTTTATCTTCAATCTGATTTAAGTACTTTAATTTTAATATTAGCAGTAAGTGGAGTAATGTATTTTTCATCAAAATATCCTTTTTGGCACACAATCGTATTTCTTATTGTTATTGTTT
>CAZXBN010000065.1:0-1726 GCA_964638845.1 uncultured Candidatus Saccharibacteria bacterium | reverse complement strand
TTTACCATTAGGCTTTAAGGTTTTTAAAAATATTGAAAGAATAATTCGAGAAGAAATGAGAAAAATAGGAGCTCAAGAAATTTTTTTACCAACCTTTCAAGATAAGAGTTTATGGAAAGAAACAGGGAGATGGGAAGAATATGGTTCTGAATTATTTAAATTAAAAGATGTTCACGAAAAAGAATTAGCTCTTGGTCCAACCCATGAAGAAGAAGTTACTGATATGGTAAGAAAGAGGGTCTCCTCTTATAAAGAATTGCCTTTTTCTTTATTTCAAATTCAAAATAAATTTAGGAATGAATTGAGGGCAACGGGGGGGCTTTTAAGAACAAGAGAGTTTATAATGAAAGATCTTTATAGTTTTCATGCTAACAATAAAGACTTAATTCAATTTTATGAAAAAGTTAAAAAATCTTATTTAAGAATCTTTAAAAGATGTGGCTTAGAGGCAATTCCTGTTGATGCTGATTCTGGAACTATTGGTGGTGATTCTTCTCATGAATTTATGGTTCAAAGTAAGGTTGGGGAAGATTTAATTCTGTTGTGTAAAAAGTGTAATTATGGAGCTAATATTGAAAAAGTAGGAGAAATTAAAAAATGTCCAAAATGTGGAGGAATAGTAGAAAAAAAGAAATCAATAGAAGTTGGTCATGTTTTTCAATTAGGAAAAAAATATAGTAAAATAATGGAAGCAAATTATACTAATGAAAAAGGAGAAGACCAACCAATTTTAATGGGGTGTTATGGAATTGGTTTGGCAAGGGTTTTGTCTTCTATTATTGAAAGTAATCACGATCAACAAGGCATAATCTGGCCAGAAGAAGTTGCTCCTTTTAAAGTTCATTTACTTGGTCTTTTTTCTAATAAAGAAGTTGAAAAAGAAGCTAATAAAGTTTATAAAAAACTTAAAGAGGCTGGTATTAATGTTTTATATGATGATCGTAAAGATAAATCGGCTGGAGAAAAGTTTATGGATAGTGACTTAATTGGAATTCCAATTCGTTTAGTAGTGTCTCAGAAAAACTTGAAAGAAAGATCAATTGGTTTTAAAAGAAGAGATAAAGAAAAAGAAGAATTAATTAAAATTAATCAAATTATTAAAAAATTAAAGTGATAGAAAAAATATTTAAAAATTTATCCGATGATATTGCAATTGATTTAGGAACTGCTAATTCTGTTGTTTATCTTCAAGGTAAAGGAATCGTTATTCAGGAACCGTCAATTGTTGCTATTAATAAAAAGACGGGGGAAATATTAGCAATTGGTTCAGAAGCTAAAAAAATGATTGGGAGAACCCCTTCTCATATTACAGCTAGTAAAGCTTTAACATCAGGAGTTGTTTCTGATTTTGAAGTTACTGAGCAAATGCTTCGTTATTTTATTGAAAAAGCAAGACAGAAAAAATGGATTGGTCCAAGAGTTATTGTTGGAATTCCATCCGGAGTAACTCAAGTAGAAAAAAAAGCAGTTATTGATGCTGCTAAATCAGCTGGAGCAAGAGAAGTTTTTTTGATTGATGAACCGATGGCTTCTGCGATTGGAGCAAGGTTACCAGTTCAGGAAGCAGATGGTAATTTTATTGTTGATATTGGTGGTGGAACAACTGAAGTTGCTGTTATTTCTTTAGGTGGTCTTGTCTTGTCAAAAAGTTTAAGAGTGGCTGGTGATAAATTAAATCAATCAATTATTCGTTATACTCAACAAAATTATAAATTATTGATTGGGG
>CAZXBN010000064.1:0-1920 GCA_964638845.1 uncultured Candidatus Saccharibacteria bacterium | reverse complement strand
TTTATATTCTAAAAATTTTTCAATAAATTCTTTGTTTTTAAAGGTGTTTTCTAAAACTATTAATTTCTTTTCTTTAAACATTGAAATTTGCTCAGTATTAGTTTTAAAGTCATCAAAAGTAAAATCTTTTCCTTTAAGATTTTTCAAATCTAAAGCTTCCTTATTCTTCTCTTTATAACTTTTAATAATCTCTTTAAGTTTTTGTTTTGACCGATAACTATCAGGTCCAAATAGAAAAATAATCATAATTATTTTGATTGACATTCAGGACAGAAAAAAGTAGATCTTCCTGAAATTTTAGCTTTTTTAATTTTAGAACCACATTCTGGACAAAGATTGTTCTCTTTATGGTAAACATTCAAAAAATCACTAAATCTTCCTCTACTCCCATCACTAGTTCTATAATCTGAAACGCTTGTCCCTTTAAACTTAATAGCTTTTTTAAGAATTTCTTTCATGTATTTATAAATTCTTTTAAGTTCTTTTTCTGTTAAGTCGTTTAACCCCTTAAAAGGATTAACTTTAGCCTTCCAAAGAATTTCACTAGCATAAATATTTCCGATACCAACAATTACCTTTTGATCCATTAAGATTTGCTTAATTTTGCCACTCCTTCTTGTATTTAATGCTTTTTTGAAATCATCAAAAGTAAAATCTTCTTTTAGTGGTTCGGGTCCTAATTTTTTGAAATTTTTATCCTTTTTTAAATTGTCTTCCTTCCAAACTTCCACCTTGGCAAATTTTCTTAAATCGGATAAGGCAAGTTGCTTTTCATTTTCAAAAAAAATAATTAAATGAAGATATTTATTCCAGCGATCTTGAGCTAATTTTTTAGAATTTACAGCAACCCAGTCATCATTCTCTTTTTTCCACTCTCCATATAATAAATGACCACTCATTTTTTGATGAACTAAAATAACTTTATTATTCGAAAGATAAATCAAAATGTTTTTCCCTCTTCTCTTTATATCCTTTATAATCTCTCCTTTAACCTCTCTCTTAAAGTCTTTTAACTTTTCTGGCTTTTGAATTATATTTTCAACGTTTGACCAAACATCCTTAATTTTTAAATTAAGAATTTTTTTTCTTAAACCCCTAACAATTGTTTCTACTTCTGGTAACTCAGGCATATTACAATAATTTTAATAAGCTATTTTTTTCTTCAATTTTTTTAAATCTTTTAATTAAAGTTTTAAACCCTAATTCTTGTAAAAACTTAAAAACCTTTTCACGATCATAGTTTCCCCACTCCATTTTTTTGTAATCAATTTTAATTGGAACATCTCTTTTAATTTCTGCTAAAAATTGACTTAAAAAAGCTTTTTCTTTATCTTTTTTTAATAATTTTTGATTTCTTTTGGTAATATCAATATCTTTCTTGCTTTCTAATTCTTTATAGATATTTTCAATATTATCAAACTTATTCAAAAGCTTAATTGCTGTTTTTTGTCCGATTCCAGAAATACCTGGAATATTATCTGAAGGGTCTCCCCTTAAAGCTCTAAAATCATCGAGTTGTTTTGGTTTTAAGCCTAAATATTTTTCTTTAACTTTTTCTTTATTGTATAAAACATTGTTTTTTCCACTTTTTGAAAGATAAACTTTAGTGTCTTGATCAACTAATTGAAGAATATCTAGGTCTCCACTTAAAATAATTGTTTCAACATTTAAGTCTGATTTTTTAACTTTCTTACTAATAGTTCCAATTAAATCATCTGCTTCAAAACCTTTTTTTTCAAAAATTGGAACATTTAAAAGCTTTAAAAGTTTTTTGACAACTGGAATTTGTTGATAAAGTTTTTTAGGAGTTGGTGGTCTTTGACTTTTATATTCTTCATATTTTTTATGCCTAAAGGTTGGTTCTGGTAAATCAAAACAAGTAGCTATATAATCTGGTTCAAAATCCTTAATCTCTAACTC
>CAZXBN010000063.1:0-1972 GCA_964638845.1 uncultured Candidatus Saccharibacteria bacterium | reverse complement strand
GAGCTACTCTTGCCAAATCTAAAAGCTTAGAGTCAAATTTCCTCTTTTTTCGTCTTCTTCTTTTTTTATTTTTCTTTTTTTTCTTTGCCATATTATTTAAAATTCTAAACCATTGGATCGAGCACCTTCTGCTAAGGCTTCAACTCTTCCATGATATTGATAACCACTTCTATCAAAAACAACACTTTTAATTTTTTTCTTTTTTGCTTTTTTAGCAATTTCTTTTCCAACCGCAAAAGCTTTTGCTCTTTTAGTAGTTAAATCTTTTTTCTTAACCGGTTTAACTTCTGAATCTTTAACTGAAACTAAAGTTTTACCTTCTTCGTCATTAATGATTTGCGCATAAATATGACGATTAGAACGGAAAATAGACAGCCTTGGTCTTTTAGCTGTTCCCTTAACCTTAGCTCTAATCTTTCGATGTCTTTTTTTTCTATTTTCTTGTTTGTTTTTTCTTTTCATATTTCTAATTTATTAAATTCCCATTGCTCCTTCTCCAGCCACTCTCTTTCCAACCTTTCTTTTAACTTCTTCCCCAAGATATCTAATTCCTTTTCCTTTATAAGGTTCAGGAGGTTTTACTTTTCTAATTTGAGCTGCTCTTAATCCAACTTTTTCCTTACTAATACCAGAAACAGTAATAATGTTTCCTTTAGTTTCCATTTTTACTCCTTCCATTTCTTCAATTTCAACCGGATGACTAAAACCAACCTTTAAAACTAAAGTTTTGCCTTTCATGCTGGCCTTGTAACCTAAACCTTGAATTTTTAATTTTTTTTCGTAACCATTTACTACTCCCTCAATCATGTTAAAAATTAAAGTTCTAGTTAACCCCCAATAAGCTCCAGTTTTTTTAGTTTCAATTTTAGGAGAAACAACAACTTGTTTATCCTTAATTTCAACTTTAATCTCTGGTCGAACTTCTCTTGAAAGTTCACCTTTTGGGCCTTTAACTTTAACTTCTCCATCTTTAACTTTAACTTCAACACCAGATGGAATACTAATTGGTTTTTTTCCTAATCTGCTCATATTATTACCATATTTTACATAAAATTTCCCCCCCAAGATTTTGACTTTTAGCCTCCCTACCAGTAATTACTCCTTTTGAAGTAGAGATTACTATTCGGCCAAAACCATTTCGAATTGGAGAAATATCTTGACTACTAATATAAATTCTTTGACCTTGCTTTGAAACCTTTTCTAAACCTCTAATAAATGGCTTATCGTCTTGATATTTTATCTTAACTTCGATTTTTTTGTTTAATTTCCTTCCCTTCTTTTTTAAACCTTTTATAAAATCTTCTTTTTCAAAAACTTTTAAAATATTCCATACTAAATTAGAAAAAGGAATCTGAACCTTTTTTCTTTTTACTGCTTGACCATTTCTAATAATTGTTAATGCGTTTGCTATTGAATCCATGTTACCAACTACTTTTAGTTACTCCTGGTATTTGACCTTCATTGGCCATTTCTCTAAAACAAATTCGGCATAATCCAAACTTACGCATATACCCTCTTCTTCTACCGCATTTAAAGCAGCGATCATTCTTTCTGCTTTTAAATTTGGGTTCTCTTTTTGCTTTTGCAATTCGTGATTTCTTTGCCATTTTATTATTTATTTATTTTCTTTATTATTCTTTTTAAATGGAAATCCTAATAATTTCAATAGGGTCAACCCTTTTTCTTGATCTTGAGTGGTTGTTACAACAGTAATTCCTAATCCAAAACTTTCTTTTACTTCTTCTAATATTATTTCCGGAAACGAAATATGTTCTTCAATAACATAATTAAACATTACAAACAATACACCTAAAAAAACTAAAAATATTAATCCATAAATCCATTCAAATGCTATTCCTTTTTTATTTTTCATTTTAATATATTTTTTATATTTAATTTATTTTTATTATCATTTTTAACAGATAATTTTATTTTTGTTTGTTTTTCCAAATAAATATTTTTCTGACCTTTT
>CAZXBN010000062.1:0-2031 GCA_964638845.1 uncultured Candidatus Saccharibacteria bacterium | reverse complement strand
AAAAAACAAAAAGGTTCTGGTTCTCTTTTACAAAGAAAATTAAGAGTTGGTTATCCAAGAGCAGCCCGAATTTTAGATCAACTTTCTCAAGAGGGGGTTGTCGGACCAAGTCGTGGTTCTAAGGCTCGCGAAGTTTTAATTGGTTCTGAAACTTATTTTGGTAATGATGAAGATGCAACAAGTGAAGGAAGCGGTGAAATAGAAGAAGAGGAGGGCATTGAAAAGAAAGAGAAAGAAAAGAATAAAGATTGGAAACAACTTTAATTATTAATTTTTAAGACTCTGTGATATTATAAAAGTATATGGCAAAGAAAAAAAAGAAAAAGAAAAAAACTAAAAAATCAAAAAAGGAAAAAGAAAGAAAGAAAGTTTTAAAGAAGACTGTTTCTGAAATAGAAAAGAAATTTGGAGAGGGTTCAATAATGAGATTAAAAGATCAAGGAGCTGTTGATGTTGATGCTATTTCAACAGGCTCTATTGGTTTAGATTTAGCTTTAGGAATTGGTGGGATACCAAAGGGAAGAATTGTTGAAATTTATGGTAGCGAGATGTCGGGAAAAACAACCCTATCTCTTCATATTCTTGCCGAAGCTCAAAAGAGCGGAGGAATTGGAGCTTTTATTGATGCGGAACATGCTTTAGATCCTGACTATGCAAGAAGAATTGGGGTAGATATCGATGATTTACTTATTTCACAACCTAATTCAGGAGAACAAGCTTTACAAATTACAGAAAGCTTAGTTGAATCAGGGAAAGTTGATTTGATTGTTATTGATTCGGTAGCAGCTTTAACTCCAAAAGCAGAAATTGATGGAGAAATGGGTGACTTTCAAGTTGGTTTACAGGCTCGTTTAATGAGTCAAGCTTTAAGGAAGTTAACTGGAATGATTTCTAAAACTAAAACCTCAGTTATCTTTATTAATCAAACAAGAATGAAAATTGGAACTTTTTATGGAAACCCAAAAACGACTTCAGGAGGTGTTGCTTTAAAGTTTTATTCTTCAGTTAGAATTAAATTAAGAAGATCTGCCCAAATAAAGAGTAAAGATAAAATTATTGGTAATAGAATTAAATCTAAGGTTGTTAAAAATAAAGTAGCAGCCCCTTTTAAGGCTGCCGAGTTTGATATTTATTATAATGAAGGTATTTCTCACGAAGGGGACGTCTTAAACGTTGCCTTAGCTAAAGGAATTATTAATCGAAAGGGAAGTTGGTATTATTTCAAAGAGGATAAACTAGAACAGGGGAAGGGTAATTCTAGGGACTTTCTTAAAGAACACCCTAAGGTTTTAAAGAAAATAGAAAAAGCTATTCGTGATTCCGAAGAGGAAGAGGAATAGCTCAAGTTTTTAAAAAATATTTATTTTTCGATAAAAGGAAGTAAGCCTAAATAGCGAGCCCTTTTTATTGCTTTTGCTAACTTTCTTTGATGGCTGGAGCAAACTCCAGTTCTTTTTTTTGGTCTAATCTTTTTTAAACCAGAAGTAAATTTTTCTAGAACTTCTGTGTTTTTAAAATCGATTTCCTGAATGTTTCTTTGGCAAAAATAGCAAGGCATAATTAAAATGGTATATCTTTTATATTAATTTCTTTATCTTCCTCAATGACTGGAATATCTTCTTTTTTCTTTTTCCCTTTTTTCTTTTTAGAAGAGGAAGGTCCCGACTTTTTATTTGGTTTTTTTGGTCCTTTTGGATTGTCTGATTTTGGCCCAAATTGAATCCTCCTAGCAACTACTTCAGTTTTATATTTTTTGTTTCCTTCTTTGTCGTCCCAACTTCTAGTTCTTAAACTTCCTTCAATAAAGGCTAAACTACCTTTTCTTAAATATTGAGCACTTGTTTCAGCAATTTTTCCAAAAGCAACGATATTGTGAAATTGAACTTTTTGTTGTTTGTTTCCTGCCTTATCAGTGTAATATCTATTAGTTGCTAGTCCAAAATTAGCAACAGCAGTTCCCGAAGATAGCATTTTACTATCGGGATCTTGTGTTAGTCTTCCAATTAAAAAAACTTTATTTAAATCCATAAT
>CAZXBN010000061.1:0-2343 GCA_964638845.1 uncultured Candidatus Saccharibacteria bacterium | reverse complement strand
CAAATAAAAAAGGATATCAACCAAGCTATATTAGTAGAATAGAAAACAATTTAATTAAACCCCCAAGAAAAAAAGATAAATTAGAGTCTTTGGCCGCTGCCCTAAAAATTAAAAAAGATACTAAAGAGTGGAATACATTCTTTGATTTAGCAGCAGTAGCTAAAAGAAAAATTCCTGAAGATATTCAAAAAAATTTCCCTGAAATTGAAAAATTCTTACCAGCTTTTTACAGAACACTTCGAAAAAAGAAAGCAACAAAAAAAGACGTTAAAAAACTTTTAAAATTACTAAAAAAAGAAGATGGGGCAGAATAATAGAATAGACTGGATTGGACACAACGAATTAATTAAAAAAGCTAAATTCTTTTTAAAAAAATATGCAGGAGCTCTCTCAATTAAAGAAAATGTTGACATCTCAATAACAAATTCAATAATAAAAAACAATGCTCTAGGTTATCTTTTATTCCCTTTCCCAGATTATGATAATGATCCTCACCCAACTTATTGCAACAAAGTCAAAGAAGATCTTAATCAATTAAAAGAGGATAATATCTTATGCGGAAACAATCATGACACCCATTCAATTTGTAGCTTTATTACCGAACCTGAGTGTAATTTTTAAATAAAGTTTATTTTCAATTTTTATGACTTAATATGTTCCACTTTTAGTACATTTTTGTACAGAAAGTGGCACATATCTTAGGCTAAACTTATAGTTTTTTGTAAAATAAAGGCGCCTTTTATTAAAAGACGCAAAAAAAATTATAAGAAAATAGTAATTTTTTGTCCTGGGTTTTCTTTCAACCAGGATATTACTTCTTCTTTTTTGTCTCCAAGAATAAAATCTTGGAGCCATTTTCTCATATACAGGCTAGCACTTAAAGTCCAGCCCATATATTCAAATTTAACATCAACCCAGTCTCCATGACTGGTTAATTGAACCTCATTCATAACTCGAGGCTCAATTTTATACAAAACCTCGTTATGTTTCCTAACAGAGAAAAGAATTTCTTTCATCTTTTCTCCTTCTTCGACTTTATCGATTTTTTCTATTTTAAGCACCTAAACCAAATATAAGATAATTTGAAAAAATGTCAATATTTTAAATAAAAAAAGGAGCTGTGAGGTCCAAATTAAAGGCAGCTCCCCTGTGCGTATTTTCTTTTGGGAAAAAGACAAACAAAATACTCCCTTTTAACATTTCACCCTGGCCAACGAGTGAAATGTCCCTCATAACATTTGCTCGGTAGCAGGGCGAAAGAAGAAGAAAAATCCCCCTCTTTCCTCAAAAGTAACGCGAATAATTTTATACTACACTCTTTATTTAAAAATTCAAGCAAATAAAATAAACTCCTAGAATAATAAGGCTAAAAGTACATAAAAAATCAATTAAAACAAAACAACCTTTTTCTTTTTTTAAAAAATTAAACATAATTTTAAAAACCAGTAAAATCTTTTATTTTATTAATTGGAATAGTCACCACTCTTCCCTCTTCATTGATTTTCTTTAAACCTAAAACATTACCTCTAACATCGAATAAAGGGCTACCTGATAAATTACGACCTTCTAAGAGACTGGTTTTTATTTTGTCCTCTTCTAAACTTCGAATAATTCCCTCATTAATAACTTTAGTTCTTTTTCCTTTTTCTTGGAAAATTAAACCAAAAAGAAAAACTCTTTTTCCTAATTTAATTTTATTTTCCTCAATAAAACTTAAGGTGTTCAAATTCTCCTTTCCTAGTTTAATTAAGGCTAAGTTATTATCTAAGTCTCTTTTTAGTATTTGATAAGAAGTAAGCTCCCCATCAACATAAAAACTAAAATCAGAACCTTGGGGGACTAATTCAGCTAAAGTAATAGCTAAACCATCTGAAGTAATAATTAATCCAGAACCTTCTAAAACTTTACTCTGTTTAGTTATACTTTTTACCCCAATAACTGATTTTTCTACTTTTTCAACTACTTCCTCCAAAGCAGTATTTTCTTCAATATAAATTTTCTTTTCTTCGGTAATATGAATTGGGGTTTCTTCTTTTTTGTATTGAGCAAAAAAGGAGGTTTTTAAAAGCCATGGCCAAACTAATTGTTGAGCAATTAAACCACCAATAATACTAACTATTAAAAATCCAATAAGGTTGTTTATCTTTTTTTTCATTTCTTTTTCTTAACTATTCTAAAATAAATTTTATCATTTTTAGTACTAACCGTTACTTTTGAGTTAGATTTAACTTCTCCAGAGATAACTTTCATTGCTAAAGGATCTAATATTTTTTTCTGAATAACCCTTTTCAAAGGTCTTGCTCCTAGTTTTTGGTCAAAACCTTTTTCTGCAATAAACTTCTT
>CAZXBN010000060.1:0-2352 GCA_964638845.1 uncultured Candidatus Saccharibacteria bacterium | reverse complement strand
TTAATTATCTTTCTGAAAAAGAAATGAAGGAAGGAATAAAATATTTAAATGAGATCAATGAAAAGGGGCTAGACTTAGAAGAGTTTGCAAAAACCTTAATTGATTATTTAAGAAAAATGTTAGTTTCTAAGATAATAGGGAAGAAGGCATCAGAAAAATATTTGGTTAATTTAACAAAAGAAGAAACTAAAAACTTGCAAAAACAATCAAAAAAATTTAAAAATGAAGAATTGAGGAAGGTAATTGATGTTTTTCTTAAAGCTCAAAATAAAATGAAGTATTCTCCAATTCCACAATTACCTTTAGAGTTGGGAGTTGTTGAGATTTGTTCAAAAGAGTAAAGTTTCTTCCTTCAATAAAACTACGATGATATAATGAAATAAGTATTAATCGTAGTTCAAATGATTTTAAAAAAGAAAGAAAACAAAAACCGACAAAAAAGATTATCATGGCATTATGAGAGTTCAGGTTAAAAGGAGTACAGATTTAAATCGCAAAGTTATGGGTTGGGTAGAGGGAATCTGTAAAAATTGCGGGATCGTCTAATGGTAGGACGTCTCTCTTTGAAAGAGATAATCCAGGTTCGAATCCTGGTCCCGCAGCATTACTAAAACCTAATTAAGTTTAGGTTTTTTATTTTGACAACAAATTATGATAATGAGAAAATAGTTTAATATGAAAAACATTGAAAGATAACCCAAAAAAGATAAGGGGTACTTTAAAGAAATAAGGAGAGATGTTGAAAAAATAGTAGACAAACTAGGTAAAGAAATAGACCCAAAAATCAAGGAAGCAATTGTTGTATTAAAAGCATATAATTTTCCAACTACTGCCTCTTGCGAAGGACACATAAATCCAGACCATGGTCTTCCTTATCCTTGGATACAAATATATTCGCCAGAACCTGAAATTAAAGACAAAGAAAAAAAGAAAGAGAAATGGACAAAAGAAAATTTAAAAAAAAGAAGGGAAATGACTAAACTACTTACTGAATTTTACAAAAAAAGAGATACTCCATTTAATGAACAATTATCTTATAGTAATGTTGGAGGTTTTGGAGGTTTTCGACTTCAAACTCACGAATCTGAAGAAGTTAAAATGCTTCCTCAAAAAGAGAAAAAGAAAAAGATTAGAAAATATAGAAAAGAGTTTAAAGATTTTACAAAATTCCTAAAAGAAAAATATAAAAAAGATAAAATATAAAATTTTTCGCAAAAAATAAACCATTTCTAAATTATGGACCTAAGTTTATTTCAAATTTTATTAGTAATGTTTGTAGCCTATGTAGCCGAATTAATTGATTCTTCTATTGGAATGCTGTATGGAACATTAGTTTCAGCTTTTTTAATTGCTTTAAATTTTCCTCCATTAATTGTAATACCTGCCGTTTTAGCTTCACAAACAGTTGGTTGTCTTGTTGCAACTAAACAAAATCATAAATTAAAAAAGTTAGAATTTAAATTTCATTTCCCTGAATCTCGTAGTTTGTTTTTTAAAGAAATTCGAGAGAAGGGTATTTTAAGAGTAATTATTAATGGTGCAAGTGAAGATTTGAAAATAGGAATGTTATCAATTATCTTTGGAGGTTTTTTTACTTTTTTAGGAGTTTTACTTGCTATTAATATTTCTGACTTAGCCATTAAAACTTGGGTTGGTAGTGTTGATGTTTTACTTGGATCTTTATTAGTAGCAAATATAAGTTTTAATTTTTCTTTCCTTCAAATAGCAATTTTGAGTTTAATTGGGGCCTTTGCTGACGCTTTAGGAGGAGGTGGTTTTGGAGTTATAATGACCTCAAGCCAACTTGTTGGTGGAAGACAATTTAAAAAATCTGTTGCTATTACTGCTTTGACTAGTACTTTCCTTGGAATTATTTCTTTTTCAGCATACTGGTTATTAAACGGAATTGCAGACTGGGAAATAATATTTTTCTTATGTTATGGTTCTTTCTGGGGAGCTAAAGCTGGAACTAGAATAAGCAAAGATAAAAAACTTCAAAAATGGAAAAGATACTTAGGGGGTTTAATAATATTTTTAGGTTTCCTAATTTTAGTACAAACTTGGCTTTAAAACTTTTCAAATTATTTATTTCTTTTAACTTTTCTAACTATCTCTTTTGGTTTATTAGAGTTTAAAACAATATCCCTCCAACCAAATAGCTTTTTAAAAAAATTGTTTTTGTTGTAAACTGAGAAGTATGTTGACCTTTAAAAAAATGAAGGCAAAGATTAATAAGAAGTGTAAGTTTTCTAACAAATGTAAGCTTTTCTCAAAAAATTCCTACACCTGCAATAATGGAGGAGGCAGATATTGCGGAAAATGGAGAGAAAAAGAATTAAAAGAAACATTAAA
>CAZXBN010000059.1:0-2395 GCA_964638845.1 uncultured Candidatus Saccharibacteria bacterium | reverse complement strand
AGGGTAAAGAAAAAATAAAAGAAATTTTAAATTTAGTTAAAAAAGACTTTGATAATATTGAAATTGAAAGTTTGATTTCAGGAAATAGTTTTTCTGTTGAAAAAGATAATCAATATCTTCAAATTGTAAAAGATATTATTGAGAAAGACTTGAAAAAAGAAACAAGTTTTGAATTTTCGCATGGAGCTTCTGATGCTCGTTTTTTTCAAAAAAAACCAGTTATTCTTACAAGACCTGATGGTGGTAATTTACATTCAAAAAATGAATGGATTGATTTAGAAGAATTAGATGATTATTATTTGTTGGTTAAATCTTTTGTTAAAAGAGTGGCAAAATAAAAAGACTATCATTATGATAGCTTGTTGGTAGGTCGTGGTGGAATTGCACCACCGGTTTCTCCGGGGTAATCGGAGTGTTTTTTCTAAACTAACGACCCCTTATTTTTCTAAATAATAATATAATAGGTTTAAAAGTCAAGCGATTAAAAATTAAAATAAATTTAAATGAAAAACGTAATTATTGCATCTAAAAATCCAGTTAAAATTGAAGCTACTAAGATGGCCTTTAAAAGAACTTTTCCTAATCAAGATTTTAAATTTAAAGGAGTTTCTGTTAAATCTGGTGTTTCTGATCAACCAAAGAGTAATCAAGAATCAAAAGAAGGAGCTAATAATAGAGCTGATAATGCTAAAGAACTTTTTAGTTCTGGTGATTATTGGGTTGGTATTGAGGCTGGAATTGAAAAAACAAAAGAAGGAATGGAATCTTTTTCTTGGGTTGTAATTAAATCAAAAGAAAGAGAGGGGCGAGCTAAAGGAAATATTTTCTTTTTACCTAAAAGGGTAGCCCAATTAATTGAAGAAGGGAAAGAATTAGGTGAAGCTGATGATATTGTTTTTAATGATAATAACTCAAAACAAAAAAATGGATCGGTTGGAATTTTAACTCATGATTTAATTGATCGAACTGATTACTATTATGTTGCTTTGGTTTTGGCTTTGATTCCATTTAAAAACTCAAACCTTTATTAAAAAAAAGACCCAAAATAATTAATTTGGGTTTAAAACTTTATTTTATTGGCCCCTAAAATTCGAGAGGCTTTGAAGAGACGTTTTAATGTCTCTTTTGAGTTTTTAGGCTTTTTTGCAAAAAGTCCTAAAACCTCAATTTTCGTTAATTCATCAGCCTTTGCAACTTCTTCAATAATTAAAAAGAAGTTTTTAATCAAGACAATCTGGTTCATTTTTCTCATGTCTTGAACGGCTTTTTCAATTTTTTTATATTCTTCTTTTGTCAACTTTTCTTTAAAGTTGACTTCAAAACTTTTTATACTTTCCATCTATTTTCACCTCTTTTTAAGAACTGTTTACATATTTTAATGTTGTTTTTAAAAAAGTCAATCTATTTTTTGTAAGTTTCTTATTAAAGTATGTAATGTTTCTTTTTCAATAATATATTCTACTCCGTTATTGCTAAGATAGTTTTGAATTTCTTTAAAACTACCTTCATTGATTAAATCTATAGCATTTCTTTTTTCGGAGTAAATTCTAATTGCTTTCATTAATTTTTCAAATTTTTCTTTTCCCAGCAATTTCATAAGTTCTTTTTTTCTTTTTTTATTTATTCTTATTCTTTTCTTCATTTAAAAGACCTATTTTGATTTTTAATATTAAAAAATAAAAAGTTAAGAAAGAATAATTTTTTAAAACCTTTCATTTTTGTTCTAAAGAGTTAAAATATAAATAAGTTAAGTTAATCAATATTAAAAATTATGAAAGAAAAAATAGCAACAACTTCGGTCTTTGTAAACATCGTTTTGTTTTTAGGTAAAGTGATAATTGGTTTTTTAACTAATTCTACTGCAGTTTTAGCAGAAGGAATTGATTCTGGGACAGATATTTTATCTTCCTTAATTAGTCGTTTTGGAATTCATATTTCCAAAAAGCCAGTTGATAAGGAACATCCTTACGGTCATTATAAATTTGAAGTTTTATCTGGTTTATTTATTACGATAATTTTGTTTTTTACTGGAGTTAGTATTATTTATAAGGCTTATCAAAATTTTCAAAACCCAACTGAAATATATGTTGGTTATCTTTCTTTAGGGGTAATGGCTGTAACAGCCATTATTAATGAGATAATGGCTAGATTAAAAATTAAGTATGGGAAAAAAGAAAATTCAGTAAGTTTAATTTCTGATGGTTTTCATTCTCGAATTGATGTATGGCGTTCAGTAGCTGTTTTTTTTGGTTTAATTTTGAGCAACTACTATCCTCAAGCCGATCAAATTATTGCTGGAATAGTTGGTCTTTACATCATTAAAGAATCTTTTCATTTAGGAAACGAAGCAACAGATTCTTTGTTAGATGTTTCAGCTTATCAGGAAGATGAAAAA
>CAZXBN010000058.1:0-2450 GCA_964638845.1 uncultured Candidatus Saccharibacteria bacterium | reverse complement strand
AATTTTAGAATTAATATAACTATTAATTAATTCTTGAGCTTTTTCTGCTTCAAAAGCAATTGTTTTTGCTTTTCCCCGAACAGTAAAAGCAAAATCTTCAATTACTTCACCTTTTTGATTAGAAGAAAAACTTTCTAAAATACTTTCCTTAAAAGCTCCTTCTAAAATAACATAATTATCTTCAATTTTTTTTCTTAAAAAATCTTTTGTTTCTTTTTTAGCTTTTTCTTTTAAAACGTCCTCAGCGCTTACCAAATCTTTTTCTGTTATTTTAGAAAATTCTCCACCTCCACTCATTTTTTCAAGTGATTCACCATAAAAATTTGTATAACGCTCTGTTCCTCGATAAACATAAATTGAAAAAGATGAAGGAGAAATATTATATTCTTCTCCTGATTCAGCAGCAATAACAGGAACATCAACATAACCTGGAACGATTTTCTCATCTTTAATAGAATAACCTGGAACAATTATTTTTTCTTTTGACTTAAAAAACTTACCACCTTCTGAAACAAATCTTGTCCCTTCCAACCAAGTCTCACTTACTGCCGTAAAAGTATTATAAAGCCTAATTACTCCTTCTGCTTTTCTTTTTACCGTTCCGGTAGCCGGAAATTCTTCGGAAAGAACTTTTTCTTCTTCAAAAACTTTTCCCGGAATTATTTTTTCTTCATTATTGTTTTCTAAAACACTAGTGTCTACCACAAAACTAGAATCAAAAGTAACAGTTTCTGTTTTTGGCCAAATTTTAATTTCAGATTTAGACATTTTTAAAGAAACAAACAAACCAGCTCCTAAAATCAAAAACAAGAAAACCCATCTCCAATCAAAACTAAAAGAAAAACTTCTCTTAATTTTCTTTTTCGTTTCTTTATTAACCTTTTCTTTTTTTTCTTTTAAATTTTTTGGTGGGGTAATATCCCAAAATTTTTTCATTTTTTTATTTAAGTATTGCTCTAATTCTTCTTACTCCCGAACTAGAAGATTTCTCTTTAATAATTTTAAATTTACCAAGTTCTTTTGTATTTTCAACATGCGGACCAGCACAAATTTCTTTGGAAAAACCATTAATAGTATAAACATTAACTCGGTCTGGATATTTATCCTTAAATAAGGCTAAAGCATTTGTTTTTAAAGCTTTTTCTAATTCCATTTCCTCCTTTTTAACTTCTAAGCCTTCTTTAATTTTCTTATTAACTAAATCCTCAACCTTCTTTAATTCTTCCTTAGTCATGCTCTTAGAATGACTAAAATCAAATCTTAATCGCTTTGGATTAATATTAGATCCTTTCTGTTCAACATGATTACCAAGAATCTTTCTTAAGGCTTGATGTAATAAATGAGTTGCTGTATGTAATTTAGTTGATTCATAATTAGCATCTTTTCCAACTCCACCAAATTTCTTTTCTGCTCCAGCTCGAGAAATTTTTTGATGTTTCTTTTTTGCTTTTTCCCATCCTTCTTCTTTTACAAAATCAACATTATTTTCTTTAGCTATTTCTTTTGTCATTTCTAAAGGAAAACCATATGTTTTATAAATATCATAAGCAACAGCTCCAGTTATAACTCCCTTCTCACTCATAATAGATTGAACTTCTTTTTCTCCTCTTTCTAATGTTTTTAAAAATTTCTTTTTTTCTTTTTTAATAATTTTAAAAATTTCTTTTTTTCTTTTCTTTAATAAAGGATAAAACTCTTCATACCTTTTAATTGTTTCTTTTGCTATTTCAATTAAATAGCCCCCCTCTAAATTAATTTGCTTTCCAAACCTAATCATCCTTCTTAATAATCTTCTTAAAATATAGCCTTGTCCTTCGTTTGAAGGTTTTATTCCTTCGGAAGCTAGAAAAACAACCCCTCGAACATGATCAGCTAAAACTCTAAATATCTTTTTATTTTCTTTATAATTTTTACCAGAAATTGATTCTATTTTTTTAATGATTGGTAAAAATAAATCTGTTGAATAAACAGAATCCTTCTTTTGTAAAATACTTAACATTCTTTCCAATCCCATTCCAGTATCAATATTAGTTTGTTTTAATAATCTAAAAGAACCATCCTCTTCTTTAAAGTATTGCATTAAAACTAAATTCCAAATTTCAACAAAACGATCACAATTTTCACAATTTGGTCCACAGTTTTCATCCCCACAACCAAACTTTTCTCCTTTATCATAAAAAATTTCGGTTGAAGGACCACATGGTCCGGTATCTCCAACAGGACCCCAAAAATTATCTTTTTTAAATTCAGTAATTCTTTCTTCAGGAATACCTTTTCTGATCCATACCTTTTTAGATTCCTCATCTTTAGAAATTTCATTACTTCCTTTAAAAATAGTAACTGATAATTTATCAGGGTTAATCTTTAAAGCTTCAGTTAAAAATTCAAAAGCATAATTAATAGCTCCTTTCTTAAAGTAGCCATTATTCTTTTGACCAATAGACCAATTA
>CAZXBN010000057.1:0-2659 GCA_964638845.1 uncultured Candidatus Saccharibacteria bacterium | reverse complement strand
CTAAGAAAATATGTCTGGAAATATTAGAAAAAAAGCAGAAAAAGAAATTAAAAAAGCAAAAACCCTAAAAGAATTAAATAGGGTTTTTAAGAATTTTCTAGGTAAAAAAGGAAAAGTATCTTTAATGTTAAAAGGGATTAAGGATTTACCAAAAGAAAAAAGAAGAGAAGAGGGTAAAAAAGCTAATAAGTTAAAGAATAATCTTGAAAAGTTATTTGAAAAAAAGAAAAAGAAATTAAAAGAAAAAGGTGGACTAGATGATAAAAAAATAGATATTACAATTCCTGGTCACAGACCTACGACTGGTCACTTACATCCTCTTACTCAAATTAAAAGAGAGATGTCCAATATTTTTAAAAAGATTGGTTTTGAGGTTGTAGAAGGACCTCAGATAGAAAACGAATGGTATAATTTTGATGCTTTGAATTTTCCTAAAAACCATCCGGCTAGAGATATTCAAGACATTTTATTTTTAGAAAGAAAACCTTCTTCTAAGGGCCGATTTTTAATGAGAACCCATACTTCACCTGTTCAGGTTAGGTATATGGAAGAGAATAAGCCACCCTTAAAAATAGTTGTTCCAGGTAGAGTTTTTAGACATGAAGCAACTGATTCAAGACACGAAATTAATTTTTATCAGTTTGAAGGATTAATGATTGGAGAGAATGTTTCAGTTGTTCATTTGAAAACAATTATGACCCATTTTCTTAGAGAATTTTTAAAAGACGAAAAAATTAAAACTCGTTTTCGACCTGGTTTTTTTCCTTTTACTGAGCCTTCTTTTGAGATTGATTGTACTTGTCCAGCTTGTGAAGGAAAGGGAGGGAAGTGTAGTACCTGTAGTGGAACTGGTTGGTTAGAATTATTAGGTGCTGGCATGGTTCATCCAAATGTTTTAAAAAATTCAGGAGTAAATCCTAAAGAATGGCAAGGATTTGCTTTTGGGGTCGGAGTTGATCGATTAGCAATGTTAAAGTATAAAATTAACGATATTCGTCTTTTTTACAATAGTAGTCTTAAATTTTTAAACCAATTCTAAAATATGTTATTTTCCTATAACTGGTTACAAGAATTTTTTGATAAAAAATTACCAAAAGTTAAAAAACTATCAGAATTAATTATTCTGCATAGTTTTGAGGTTGATGAAGTTAAGAAGGTTGAGAATGATTGGCTTTTTGATATTGATGTTCGTCCTAACAGGGTGTCTGATTCTTTTTCGCATTTAGGGATGGCTAGAGAAATTGCAAGTATTTTAGATTATGATTTAAAGAGTAAGAAAATTAATTTTAAAAAGAATAAAAAAGAAATTGGGGAATTAATTGACGTTGAAGTTAAAAATAAAAAAGATTGTTTAAGATATACAATGCGGGGAATGATTGATATTAAAGTTAAAGAGTCTCCTGAGTGGCTTAAGAAAAAATTAAAATTATTAGGCTTACAATCAATTAATAATGTTGTTGATTCTTTGAATTATGTAATGTTAGAGCTTGGACAACCTCTCCATGCTTTTGATTTAGATAAGATTGAGGGTGGTAAGATTATTGTTAAGCGGGCTAAAAAAGGAGAAAAAATTACAAGTTTAGATGGTGAGGATTATGATTTAGATAAAGACACTCTAACTATTAATGATTCAAAGGATTCTTTAGCTATTGCTGGAATTAAGGGAGGAGAAAAAGCTAGAATTAATAAATCAACAAAAAGAATTATTATTGAAGCTGCTAATTTTGATTCTAAATTGATAAGAAAGGTTTCTAAAGAAATTAATTTAAAAACTGAAGCTTCTTGGATTTTCGAACATGGCCTAGATGCTAATCTAACCAAAAAAGCAATTAATAGGGCCTGTCAATTAATTCAAGATTTAGCAAAAGGTGAAGTTTTAGATGGGGTAATTGATGTTTATCCAGAAAAAAGACTACCTCGAGTGATTGGCTTAAAAGTAAAAGAAGTTCAAAATTTATTAGGGATTAAAATTCCTAAAAAAGAAATAATTTCTATTTTGAAAAGAATTAATTGTGAAATTTTAAATAAAACAGACCAGGCAATTAAAGTTGAAGTTCCGACTTATCGCTTAGATTTAAAAATACCAGCTGACTTAATTGAAGAAATTGGAAGAATTTATGGTTATCAAAAAATACCAGAAGAATTTCCGAGTGGAGAATTGTTTTTTTCAAAAAGAAATCCTGATATTTTTTGGAAAGATAAGGTTAAAAATATTCTTAAAGAATTAAATTTTGTTGAAATTTATAATCATTCCTTTATTAATCCTAAACAGGCTCAACTTTTTGGTTATCAAGATAATGAATTAGTAGAAACTAAAAATCCAATTAGTGCTGAATATCAATATTTACGTCCAAGTTTAATACCAAACATTCTAGAAAATGCTAAAAAGCAATTAAAAAGTTTTTCAGAATTTCAAATTTTTGAATTAGGAAAAATATTTAAAAAAGATAAAGAAAAAAGGGCTTTAACTGCTTTAATTGTTAAAGATGATAAAGATACTTTTTATCAATTAAAAGGAATTATTGATACCTTATTAGAAAGTCTTGGAATTTCTACTTATTATTATGATGATTATCAAGCAACTCCTGAAGAAAGTAAAAAATCTATTTGGAATATTAATAAAATTGCTGAAATTAAAATCAATAATCAAGAGGCTGGT
>CAZXBN010000056.1:0-2710 GCA_964638845.1 uncultured Candidatus Saccharibacteria bacterium | reverse complement strand
ACAATAACTTTCATTTCCTTAGTTAATAATTTGTCTTTATTTTCAGCTTTAACATCTCTCTTCATTAAATCTCCCTCTTTTGGTTCAAAAGCTAAAGCAATATCAAGTAAACTATCTTCTATTAAGTTAACCCAAAGAAGCTGAATTGCTGTAATTGGTAGTGGGTTATCAGTAATAATACTAGCTCCGATTAAAAAAAACTCTGTTAATCCATCCGATAAGAGATAGGTTACAGATTTTCTGATATTGTCTAATATTTTTCTTCCTTCTTCAATAATATTAACAATAACTGAAAAATTATTATTCAATAAAACAATGTCTGACGCTTCTTGGGCTACCTTAGTTCCTGAAGCTAAAGCTAAACCAATATCCGCCTTTTTAAGGGCTGGTGCGTCATTAACTCCATCACCGGTCATTGCTACAACCTCTTCCCTATCTTGTAATGCTTTAATGATTTTTGATTTATGTTTTGGACTTACTCTGGCGTAAATTTTAATTTTTTCTAATTTTTCTTGAAATTCTTTTTCAGAGAGAGAATCTAAGTTTTTACCCTCTAAAATATTTTCTTCTTCAGCTTTTATTCCAATTTCTCGAGCTACGTTTTTTGCTGTTAATTTATGATCTCCAGTGATAATAATAATTTTAATTCCTGATTCTTGGCATAAAGAAATAACATCTTTTACTTCTTTTCGAACAGGGTCTTTTAAAGTAATAAAACCAGCAAAAATTAATTTATTAATTTCTTTTCTAAATTCTTGTTCATTTGAAATTTTAGGAATATCCTTCTTGTAAGCTGTGGCAATTACCCTTAATCCTTCTTTAGTTTTTTCTTCTAATTTTTCTTGAATTAATTTTTTTTCTTTCTTGTTTAGTTTCTTATTTCCAGATTGATAAAAAGAACATTTCTCTAAAACTTTTTCTGGTGCCCCTCTTAAATATAAAAGATTTTGCTTTTTTTCTTTAAATGCAATTGCAGTAAACTTATCTTCTGAATTGAATGGGATTTCAAATATTTTATGGTCTTCACTATGATCTCCTTTTACAACCCCCTCCTCAATTCCTTTTTCTAACAAAGCTTTGTTAGTTGGGGTTCCTCTTAATATTTTTTTTCCTTTTTGATTTTTTTCAAGAAAAGCTCTTGAGAAAAGAGACCCAATTTTAATAATTAATTTAGTGTTTTTTCTATCTTTTTTATTTTTAAATATTTGATTTGTAGTAATAATATCACTTACCTTCATTTCTCCTTTTGTTAAAGTACCAGTTTTATCAACACAGATGGTAGAGGCACTTCCTAAGGTTTCAGCTGAAGCTAACCTTCTAACCAATCCCTTCTTTTTTAAAATATTTTTTGTTCCTAAAGTTAAAATTACAGTAATAGCTATTGGAAGAGCTTCTGGAATTGAAGCAACTGCTAAAGCAACAGTTGTTTTAAATAGTTCAAAAAACTCTACATTATTAATGAGTCCTTCTATAAAAATAAATAAAGAAGCTGCAAAAATAACCAGACTTATAATTTTTGAAAAATTTTCAATCTTTTTTTGATAAGGAGTTTTTTCTTCCTTTGTTTCTCTAACTGTTTGGGCTATTTTTCCTATCTCTGTTTTTTGACCAATGGCTGTAACCACCGCTTTACCTTCTCCTCTTTCAATCGTTGTTCCCATATAAACCATATTTTTTCTATCGCCAAGACTAGTGCTTTTTGGAAGTTTTTTACTTTCCTTTTTTGCGGATAACCATTCTCCAGTTAAAATCATTTCATTTGTCTGAAGACTATTAGCTTCAATAACTCTTGCATCAGCTGGAATTTTAGATCCAGGATTTAAAATAATAATATCTCCTGGTACTAATTCTTTAGCATTGATTATTTTAAGGCTACCATTTCTTAATACCTCAGCTTTTTTCTTAACAATCTTTTTTAGGCTTTCAAGTATTTCAGAGGCTTTTTTTTCTTGAAAATAACCAACTAAAGCACTGATAAAAACAGTTAAGAAGATAACGATTGCATCTGTTAACTCATTAAGAAAAATACTAATTATTGCCGCTACTAGTAAAATATAAATTAAAGGGCTTCGGAATTGACCGAAGAAAATCTTTAATTTAGAAAAGGACTTCTTTCTAGGAAGTTTGTTTTTTCCAAACTTTTCTTTTCTTTTTCGAATTTCTTTATCAAGGAGACCTTTTTTAGGGTCAACATTTAATTTTTCAATAACTTCTTTTTTAGAAAAATTATACCAACTATTTTCCATTATTTTTTTTAATTATTTTTTAAAAGTGACCCCACCGGGAGTCGAACCCGGGTTACAAGGTTGAGAACCTTGCGTCCTAACCACTAGACGATGGGGCCCTTATAGGATTATAACTAAATTTAATCTTTTTTAAATGCTTGAGAGATTTTAACTAAATTTAAATTTAAACTAGTAGCTATTGCAATGGCTGCTAAAATTGAATAAATATTCTTTTCTTTTTTGTCTTTAAGAGAAATAGGAACTATACTTCCCTTGTAATTAACCTTAAACCCTTTTTCTTGACTTGAGAATTTTAAATTTGCCTTTGGTGATTTTCCGTATTTCTTTCCTTGTAAATTACTCATTTTTTCTATTTTCTTTGTAATAGAGTTATCAAAATTTAAAATCAATTTTGTTTTATAAGATAAGGAGCTAACAACCTCGTTAATATTTTTTCGAATAGCATTCATTGAAGTAGCTACAAA
>CAZXBN010000055.1:0-2909 GCA_964638845.1 uncultured Candidatus Saccharibacteria bacterium | reverse complement strand
CAATAGCAACAGCTTCATTACTCCCAATAGCTTCTAATTTGTTCTCTAATACTTCTTTAATTTTTCTTTGAAGGTCAGCATCTAAATAAAGAACTAAATCATTTCCTGATTCTGGAAGGGAGATTATTTCTTCTGAAAAAACTTGACCAGTAACATCTTTTTCTATCCTTTGCTGACCAGGAATTTTTCTTAAGTATTTCTCATAAGACTTTTCAACACCTCTTTTACCAACATAATCAGAAAAAGAATAAAAATCAGGATTTTTACTTAATTCTTCTTTTTCAATTTTTCCCGTATAGCCAATAAGATGAGCAAAATCTGCCCCATCTTTATACTCTCTGAATAATTTTTCCTCTATTTGGAAACCTTTTAAATTATCAATCTTAGTTTCTAAAATAATTAATTCTTTATGGTCTAAATCTTTCTCAATTACTATTCTATCTCTAGAACTATTTTCAATCTCTTGAATAATTTCTTCTTTTGGTTTTTGAATTATTAAAGAAATCTCTTGAATAATTTCTTCTTTTTCTTTAGGTAAATTATTTTTTTCGCAAACTAAATTAAAAGCTGGAATGTTATAAACTAATTGTTCACCATTTTGATCATAAATCTTTCCCCTCTCAGCTTGAATTTTAGAAGAAATATATTTATTTGAATCTGCTCGATGACTTAACTCTTCCCCTTTTATAATCTGTAAATAAGAAGTTCTAAGAAATAAAGAAAGAATTACTAAAAAAGAAAAAGATAAAAACTTTTTTAAAACTTCTTCTAATAAAGGGGTTTCAATCCTACTTTCTGGAGAACCCCATTTTTTCTTGTTTTTCTTTGAAAGATTATCCAAAAGAACCTCTTGAGGTTCAATATTTTTAATTTTCTTATTTTTGTTTACAAAATATTTTTTCATTAAAAAGTAAATATTCTTTTAATAACAATTTTGATAAAAAAGGCTAACGCTAACGAGGAAATTATAAAAAAACCAAAAAAGAAAAAAGAAAATAAATCTAAAATAAAACCGCCAATCAAGGCTAGAAAAATACCAAAATGTTTTTCTCTCTCTTCAAGAAGATTAACTAAAAACACAATAACTAAAATTAGACTTGGAAGATAAGGAAAAAAATGAATAAAATAACTTTTTTCTAATAAATTTAGAAAATAAAGAATAACTCCAAATATAAAAATTTTTTTAATCATTTTTAAAAACTAGATTGTAAAACAATAAAAACCTCATCTAAACTTTTAAAATCATACAAAGGTTCAACCGTTGCTTTTTTAAAAGAAGGCTGCTCTGATTTCTGAACATCTTTAATATTCCCAATTAAAAAACCTTCCGGAAAACTATTTCCTAAATTACTTGTTATCACTAAACTTCCCTTAGAAATTTCAGAGCTTTCTGGAATAAAATCAAAAACATAATCTGATTCTTTCCCTCCTTTTAACAAGCCTTCAATTTCTTGATTAAAAACTTCAACATTAATTAAACTTTCTTTTGATTTTAATAAGCGAATCTTAGAAACTTCCTCGTAAACCTCAACTATTTTACCAACCAAAACTTTTTCTTCAGTAATGATTGGATAGTTAACTTTAAGATCATCGTGAGCTCCTTTATTAATAGTAATAAAATTATTAGAAAAATCTCTGCTAATTACTTGCGCCATTTCAAAATCAAACTCTTCCTTTAAATCCAAACCCAATAACTTTCTAAATTTTTCATTTTCTTCCTTTAAGTTCTCGAGTTCAACATTCTGGCTAACCAACTCTCTATTCCTTTTTAATAATAATTCGTTTTGATTTTTTAATTGATGACCATCAATGAATCCCTGAAAGGTTTTTGAAGACGAAAAACCTTTATCCCAAATCCATTCTTGAATAGGTTTTGAAACAGAATAAAAATAATTTTTAATTTTAACTGAAAAAGAGGTCAAATTTAAAAACAATATAAAAATAATAACAATAAAAAGAAATAAAAAGCATTTCTTTTTCGAATAAGAATAATTATTCAAAAACAAGTTATTATCTTTTTTAAAAGATTTCTTACTATTTTTAATCATTATTTGATTATAGCTTATAGAATTAAAAAATTTAAATAAAAAACCTGAATAAAATCAGGTTTTCCATTTTCTTAGTTATGAACATTATAAGAGAGCTACCTACTTTCGCGGGCAACCCACTATCATCGGCCTTGGAAGATTTCACTTCTGAGTTCGAAATGGTATCAGGTGGAGCACTTCCAGTATAGCCCCCTTATAATATCCATAACCAAATATACTTTGCAAAATATTGAAGAATAAAAGATACGATTTATTAGTACTGCTTGGCTTAATAGATTACTCTACTTACACCTACAGCCTATCAACCTCATCATCTCTGAGGAATCTAAGAGTTCTAATCTTGGGGATGGCTTCGTGCTTAGATGCTTTCAGCGCTTATCCATTCCAAACGTAGCTACCCAGCCATGTTTCTGGCGAAACAACTGGTGCACTAGAGGTTAGTTCAATCTGGTCCTCTCGTACTGAGATTCACCCCCCTCAAAACTCCAACGCTTGCGGTAGATAGAGACCGAACTGTCTTGCGACGTTCTGAACCCAGCTCACGAACCGCTTTAATGGACGAACAGTCCAACCCTTGGGAGCTTCTCCACCCCCAGGATGCGATGAGCCGACATCGAGGTACCGAACCGGGCCGTTGATATGGACTCGCGGGCCCGACTAGCCTGTTATCCCCGGAGTAACTTTTAGCTGCTGATCTCTGGCGATTCTACAATCCACCATCGGTTCACTAAGTTCTGGTTTCCCAACTGCTCACGTTATTTAGTTCGCAGTAAAGCCGGCATCTAGCTTTACCCTATACGTACGATTTCCATCCGTACTTAGCCGACCTTATAAACGCTTTCGCTACTTTTTCGAAAGCAA
>CAZXBN010000054.1:0-2933 GCA_964638845.1 uncultured Candidatus Saccharibacteria bacterium | reverse complement strand
CAAAAAAAACTAAAAAAGAAACGAAAAAAGTTACGGAAGAAACTCAAGATATTGGCTTAATGAAAGAAAACAAAAACCTTAAGAAAAGAAAAGTTACGGAAGAAGAGAAAAAAATGGACTTTCTCAAAAGAGACGATATTAGAACAATGAAAAAAGATCTTAAAAAATTAAGAGAACTTAAAGCAGAAAAAGAAACTGATGATATTTCTCTTCTAGGACTTAAAAAGAGAGAACCAGAAGAACAAGAAGAGACAGACAATGGAAAAGATAAAGTTTCTTTAGCACCTAAATTTTCAAAGCAACCAAAATCTTCAAATAAACTATTAATTAGAATTGTTTTTGTTTTGGTTTTTCTTTTAATTACTGGTGGTGGATACTGGTTTTTTCAAACCCAAAAGGATTTGTATGCTCCTCCTGTCGTTGAAGAAAATGAAGAAGAGCAAGAAGAAGAAAAGCCTGAAATTAAAATTCCCGAATCCTTTGCAACAATAAAACAAGAATATACTTATCAGCTTGGGGAGAAAGAAAAAATCATTCCAGCTTCTCAAAATTTTAATAAAGAAAAAATATCAGAAGGAGGCTTAACTAGAATAATTTTAAAAAATTATGAAGATAAGTTAATTCCTTTAGATGATATTGAAAAAATATTTAGTATTGAACTTCCTGATAAAGTTATAAATAAATTAAATCAAGAAAATTACAATCTTTTTGGAACAATTAGAGAAGATAAAGTCGAAAAAGATTTAGTTATTGAAGCTTCAGCCTCTCTTTCTTTTCCTCTATCAGATTTAGAAAGCCAAATCAAAGAAAGTCTCTTAGAGGATATTGAAGAACCAGAAAAAAGTTCTATTTTTAAAGAGTTTACCAATCAGGAAGATAAAAAATTTCGTTGCTTAGTGCCTTCTTCCGATTACTCTTTAACTTTTTGCTATACAACTATTAATGATTACCTTGTTTTATCAGAATCTTTTGATTCTATTAATCAAGCAGTAGCTGGACTTAACGACGCTTCAAGAAAAAAAATTGGACAATTATTTATTGTCGGATTTGAAGGAACTAGTGTAACCCCAGAACTAGAATCGTTTTTTAGAAAATATTATCCAGGAGGAATCTTATTAAGCTCTGATAATATTTTAAGTATTCATCAAACCAACTCCTTAATCAAAGAGTTGCAAAAATTATCAATGGAAACAACTGGTCATCCTTTAATTGTAGGTATTAACCAAGAAGGAGGATCAGTTAACACGATTGATTTCTTAGAAGAATTAACAGCTCAATCAGATATTGAAAACCAAGACCAAGCTTATAGTATTGCTTTAAACAGAGGAAAAGAATTAAAGAAAATGGGAATTAATTTAAACTTTTCCCCCTTAATGGATCAAGTCGAAGACGGAGATTATATTTATAATCGATCCTTTCAAAAAAATGCCACTACTAGTGGTCAATTAGGACAATCAATGATTATTGGTTATCAAGGAGCAGAAGTTCATGGTTGTCTTAAATATTTTCCAGGTTATGTGGGAACATCAAGTAACCCTGGTCAAAAACTTATAATTTTTGAAGAGACTCCTGAAATTAAACAATTTGAAGAAGCTGCTTCCGCTAATCCTAAATTTATAATGACTTCTAATTCGATTTATAAAGAAATAGACCCTTCCTTACCTTTTCCTTTCTCTGAAGAAGGAATAAAATATTTAGAACATAATATAGGAAGAGACCCTTTAATTATTACTGATGATTTGTCTCAACAAGCATTATTAAACGCTTATAATGTTGATGAGATTGTTGTAAATCCAATTAAGGCTGGTGTTGATTTAGAACTTATTTCTGGTTATAAATTTTCTGTAGAAGAAGGTTTAGACTCCTTCTTAAAAGCATTTAATAATAATAAAATAACCGAAGAAGAAGTTGAAGAATCAAAATCAAGAATTATTAAATTTAAAAAAGAATTATGAATAAAAAAATTAAAAAACAATTAGAAGAAAAACTTAAAAAAGAAAAAAAAGATTTAGAAGAGCAATTAAAAGAATTTGCTAAAAAGGATGATAGTATTGAAGGAAATTGGAAAGCCAACTTCCCTCGTTATAGTGATGGCGGAAGTAGTAGTGAACTAGATATTGCTACCGAAGAAGTTGAAGAATATGCTAACCGTTTATCTTTAGAGCATATTTTAGAAGTTAGACTTCTAAACGTAAACAAAGCTTTAAAGAAAATTAAAACTAACTCCTATGAAGAATGCGAAGAATGCGGTAAAGACATCTCTGTTGACCGATTAAAGGCCTCTCCGGAAGCTAAATATTGTATTGAGTGTAAGAAAAAGGCAGATAAAAGGTTTTTTGAAAAAAATAAATAGTTTTTATTTAAAATTAGTAATTTAAAGGCTCTTTTTAAAAGAGCTTTTTAATTTAAGATAAGTTGACAATTATCTCTAAAATCATTAAAGTTTGAGTTAGTTATTTAAAATATGGTGAAAAAAGTGGAAAGAGTAACTGATTGGCAAAAACGATATAATTGGGAAAAACAAAGAACAAAAATTGCAGAAGAAATGAAGAGAAAGATAAGAAAAGAACTCTTAAAAGAAAACACTATTTGTCCGAATTGTGGCAAAAAAGTAAGACGGACAAGACAAAAATGCCAAAATTGCGGGACAAAAATTACAGAAGAAAACAAAAGAAATATTGAGCAAATTAAAACCCACATTGAAATAATTTTTTTTAAAAAACTTAAGAAAGAAATCTTAAAAGCAATCGATTTTCTTATTTTAAATTCTTCTAAAAAACCGATTATCATTAAAGAGCTTGAAGAATTTAAAAATGGAAAAGAGGTAAAACAATTAAAAATAATTCCTCTTGTTTTTTATCAAAGGAATATTAATAGGCACATTAAAATTGACCTTGATCGTGCAGAAAAACTAGAAAAAAAAGCAAAAGCAA
>CAZXBN010000053.1:0-2948 GCA_964638845.1 uncultured Candidatus Saccharibacteria bacterium | reverse complement strand
TTTTAAATTTTTATTTGATCAAATTATGAATTTTAATGAAAAAATAAAAAATAAAAAAGTAAAAGTTGCAATTATTGGTTTAGGATATGTTGGATTACCTCAAGCCGTTGAAATTGCAAAGGCAGGTTTTTCTGTAATTGGTTTTGATATTGATAAAGAAAAAGTTAAAAAATTAAACAATAATAAGTCTTATATTGATGATGTTAAAGACGAAGACCTAAAAGCAGTTAAAAATAATTTTCAAGCAGTAAATAATTTTAAAAAAATTAGTCAGGCTGATATTGTTTTAATTTGTGTGCCAACCCCTTTAACTAAAAATAAAACTCCAGATACGGGCTATATTGAAAAAGCAAGCCGAGAAATTGAAAAAAATATAAAAGATCAAGCTCTTATTGTCTTAGAAAGTACTTCTTATCCTGGGACAACTGAAGAAATAGTTAAACCTATTTTAGAAAATAAAAAAAGAACGGCTGGTAAAGACTTTTATTTAGCTTTTTCTCCAGAAAGGATTAACCCAGGAAGTAAAATTCCTTTAAATAAAGTACCAAAAGTAGTTGGAGCTTTTTCTAAAAAAGGAAAAAAAATTGTTAAAACTTTTTATCAACAATTTATTGAAAAAGTTCATCCTGTTTCTTCTTTGAAGGCAGCCGAGATGACTAAAATTTTAGAAAATACCTATCGTTTAGTTAATATCTCAATGATTAATGAATTAACTTTATTGGCAGGAAAACTAGATATTGATATTTGGGAAGTTATTGAAGCGGCTAAAACAAAACCTTATGGTTTTAATCCTTTTTATCCTTCCCCTAAAATAGGCGGGCATTGTATTCCTTTAGACCCTTTTTATCTTTCTTGGAAGGCAAGAGAAAAGAACTTTTGGGCTCGATTTATTGAATATGCTGGACAAATAAACGAACAAATGCCACATTTCGTTGTTACAAAGGTTATTACGGCTTTAAATAAAAATAAAATCCCTCTTTCAAAAGCTAGAATATTAGTTTGGGGGGTAGCCTACAAGAAAGATATTGGAGATTCTAGAGAATCTGCTGCTTATGACATTATTCCTGACCTGATTAGAAAAAAAGCTAAGGTCGATTATTTTGACCCTTTTATTAAAAAGTTTGAAATTAAAGAAAATTACTTGGATAAACCAATTAAATTAGAATCTATTGAGTATTCTTCAAAGAAGTTAAAAGATTATGACCTAGTCCTAATTCTAACTGATCATTCCGGATTTGATTATAGAGAAGTGGCTGAAAAATCTAATTTAGTTGTTGATACTAGGAATGCAATAAAATCAAGAGATTATAAAAATGTCTACTATCTCTCATAAATTTAAAATTTTATGTGTTGTAGGTACTCGTCCTAATTTTATTAAGGTTAGCCCTTTAATTAAAAGAATTAAAAAAGAGAACATTTTTAAAGGTTTATTAGTTCATACTGGACAACATTATGATTATGAAATGTCGGGGTCTTTTTTTAAAAGAATGGAAATTCCTGAACCAGATTATAATTTAAATATTAAATCTAATTTGCATGGAGAGCAAACTGGTAAAATAATGATTGAATTTGAAAAGATTTGTTTAAAAGAAAATCCTGACTTAATTATTGTTTTAGGAGATGTTAACTCAACTCTTGCCGCGGCTTTAGTGGCTGCTAAATTAAATATTTTACTAGCTCATGTTGAGTCAGGATTGCGAAGTTTTGATGCAGCTATGCCTGAAGAAATTAATAGAATTTTAACGGATCGAATTTCTGATTTTCTTTTTGTTTCTGAAAGTTCTGGAATAAATAATTTAAAAAAAGAAGGCATTTTTTCAGAAAAAATCTTTTATGTTGGAAATATTATGATCGACTCATTAGTGAACTTTAAAGAAAAAATTTCTCATCAAAAAGTTTTTAATCAATTTAATATTAAAAAAAATAATTATGGTGTAGTTACAATACATCGACCCGCTAATGTAGATAATAAAAGAAAATTAAAAAGAATATTAAACTTTTTAAAGAAAACATCTAAGAAAAATCCCTTGGTTTTTCCTATACATCCTAGAACTTTAAATAATATAAAAAAATTTAATATTAAAATTAAAAACCCTAATTTATTTATTACCGATCCTTTAGATTATATTAAAATGATATCTTTAATATCTGATAGTAAGTTTGTGATAACTGATTCTGGAGGAATACAAGAAGAGACTACTTTTCTTGATATCCCTTGTTTTACTTTAAGAGATAATACTGAAAGACCTATTACTATTCAAAAAGGAACTAATACTCTTATTGATTTAAACAATAATCAATCTTTAAAGAAAATAAGCTCTTTTTTAGAAAAACCGAGAATCAGGAAGAGAAAAGATAAGATAAAATTTTGGGATGGTAAAACAACAAATAGAATAATTAAAATCATTAAAAATTATTTTTATGAGAAAAGAAATAGTTAAAAAACACTATAATGAAGAGGCTAAAAAAAGAAACAAAAGGCTTTTAAAAGACGACTGGAGTATATATAAGCATAATTATTTATTAAGGTATAGAATAATTAAAGAATTTATTGAAAATAATTTACCTATTAAAAAAGCTATTGATATTGGAACTGGTACAGGAACGTGGTCTGAATTTCTTTCTGATTATTGTCAAGAAGCTCTTGGAATAGATTTTGCGAGCAAGAATATTTCGATAGCTCAAAAAAGGGCGAAAGAAAAGAAAATTAAAAATTGCTTTTATGTTTTAGCGGATGCTGAAAAAATGCAAAATCCAAAAAATAATTACTATGATGTTGCTCTTCAAGTTTCTGTTTTACAACATTTAGAAAACAAAAAAGAAGCATTAAACCGAGTTAATGAAATTTTAAAGAAAAAGGGATTATTTATTATTTTAGTTCATAATAAAAATTGTATTTTTAATTTAAATTTACAAAAAACAAAAAAAGAAAAATTTAAATTAATAAC
>CAZXBN010000052.1:0-3122 GCA_964638845.1 uncultured Candidatus Saccharibacteria bacterium | reverse complement strand
AATAACATTATAGTCCTTAATAAGATTATCTGACTCTCCGGAAATCAAATGAAAAAGAACTTCTGTTCTTTCAATGTGACGTAAAAATTTAATTCCTAACCCCTTTCCTTTAGAAGCTCCCTCCATTAAACCAGGAATATCGGCAATTATTATTCCGTAATAAACTCCTAAATGGGGCTCCAAAGTTGTAAAAAGATAATTAGCAACCTTACTTTTAGCAGCTGTTAATTCGTTTAATAAACTAGATTTTCCTGCATTAGGTAGTCCAATCAAACCAACATCAGCAATAAATTTTAATTCTAAGCCTAAAATAAAACTCTCCCCCTTTTTTCCCGGTCTTGCTTTTTTTGGAGTGGTGTTTGTTGAAGACCGAAGAAGGAAATTTCCTTTTCCGCCAGCCCCTCCTTTAGCAATTAAAAAAGTTTCCCCTTCTTCTCTAACTTCATACTGAATTTTTTTAGTAAAATTATAAACAACAGTGCCAACTGGAATTCTCAAATAAATATCTTCTCCGTTATGACCATCTCTAAATTTCGAACGACCATCTTCTCCATCCCCTGCCTTTATAGACTTCTTATATCTAAATTGTTTTAAAGCTCCTAAATCTTTTTTACCCTTAATATAAACATCGCCCCCATGCCCGCCATTACCTCCGGTTGGACCTTCCCCTTTTGTTCTAAAGCCAATTCCACCATCACCACCATCACCGGCTGAAACTCTAATTTTTGCGTTATCAATTAACATATTATTTTCTTCGATGAGCACTCCAAGCATCTTTCCACCAACTACTTGGTTTTTGTTTTTTAATTTCTTTAGCTATTTCTTTAGCTAAACTTGTAGAAAAATTCTTATAACCACCTTCCTCTTTTTTATCAAGCCATTTTTTTGCTTCTTGATTCCCCTGCCATTCATATTCTCTTAAAAGTAATAACTGATCTAAAATATCAGCATCTTTAGCAACTTTAGATTCTAAACTCTTCCTTTCATCATACTCCTTAGATATTTCTTTAAAATTATCATTATTTTTAATATCTTTGACTTGATCTTTTCTGACCTCGTCTTCAAAAGATTTAATATAAGATTTATGAACCCAATTTTGATCTCCGGTTCTTGTTTCTTCTAAATCATGGAATAAACACATTTTAACAACCTTACCAGAATCCACCTCTTCAATATTTTGAGATAAAAAATAACCAATTACTGCTACCCTATAAGAATGAGAGGCAATATTGTCTGATAAATCTTGGGTTAAAAGAGTTTGCTGATGACTTCTTGGTATTTTCCTTAAACTTCCTGCTTCAAAAAATAAGGAAGTTAATTTTTTAATTTGTTCTTTTTTCATATTTATTAATATTAACAAAAAAATAAGAAGTAGCAATTAAAATTGACAATTAAAAAAACAAAAACTAACATTAAAATAGGTGTTTTAAAAAATAAAAAAGAAAAAAAATCAAAAAAAGATGGTTTCTCAAAATCTCTAATTTTTTTATCTAAAAAAATGGATAAAAAGATAAAGGAGAAGAAAGAACTTAAAAAAGAAGTTTGGAAGAAAAAAACGAAATTCCAAGCTTTAAAAAATAAAATAAAAAGAATAAAAGAAGTTTCTGGGATTGGCCCCATAAAGGCCAAAAAAATCTGGAAATTTCTAGGCATTAATAACCCACAGGATTAAAAAATCCTGTTTTTTCTTTAAAACACAAAAAAACCAGTTTCCTGGTTTTTCAATGCGGGGACGACGAGACTTGAACTCGCAACCACTTGATTGACAATCAAGGGCTCTAACCAAATTGAGCTACGTCCCCAATGTAGCGGTGGGGGGACTTGAACCCTCGACCCATGGCTTATGATGCCACTGCTCTACCCCTGAGCTACACCGCCAAAATAAAAAAATAAATAATGTTGCGGTGCCTAGAATTGCACTAGGGCCTCCAGCTTATGGGACTGGCGAGGTACTACTCCTCTACACCGCGTCACTTTATTTATAAGTAAATATAATATTCTTTTATTTTAAAGTCAATTACAAGGCATCTAAATTAACTAAAGCCTGACGATAAACATCTAAAACTTTTTCTGTTTCTTTAACCGTTAAATGATAAGTTGGGTCATTTACAACATCTAAGTAGGTTTGATAAGCATCTTTAACATCTTCAATATTCTCTAAAATATCATCATTTATTTTTTCTAATCTTTCTCCTAAATCACGACCACCATACCCCATAACTCTTAAAACATTATTTAATAATGAATTAGCCTCTACAATTGCTAATTTCATTTCTGGTTCAGTTCCACCTTCAAAATTTTTTTGAATTTTTTTCCATTTTTTCCTGGTTTTAGATAAACCATAATGCTTATAAGTCAAAAACTCTTGCATGTCATGAAAGAATAGTTTATCCAACCAACTAGTTCGGAAAAGAGCAAAGATAATAAAACTAATCATTCCTAAATCTAAAATTAAAAAAACAACTTTAACCCATAAAAGCCACCCATTAAAATTTGGATTTAATAAAAAATTAATAACAATACTATAATCAATTTTTTTAAAAATTCCTAAATCAACCATTTTCTTTTTCGATAAGTTGAGCAATATCCATTATTTTATCTTCTTCAAAAGGTTTACCAATTAATTGCAAACCAACTGGTAATTTTTTAGAATCAACTTCAACTTCACCGCAAGGAACAGAGATAGCACATAAATCAGCAATATTAACAGGAACTGTAAAAATATCAGAAAGATACATTTGAACTGGATCCTGAGTTTTTTCACCAATTTTAAAAGCAGGAGTTGGAGAAGTTGGAGAAACAATAACATCAACCTTCTCAAAAGCTTTTTTAAAGTCTTTCTTAATTAATAATCTTACTTTCTGAGCCTTAAGATAGTAAGCATCATAATAACCAGAAGATAAAGCAAAAGTTCCTAACATAATTCTTCTTCTTACCTCTTTTCCAAATCCCTTACCCCTTGTCTTAAGGTAAGAATCCATTAAATTACCATCCTTTGATAACCCATATTTAACTCCATCAAAACGAGCTAAATTAGTACTTGCTTCAGAAGCAGAAAGAATATAGTAAGTTGGAATTGCATATTTAATATGAGGAAGACTAATCTTCTCTATTTTAGCTCC
>CAZXBN010000051.1:0-3146 GCA_964638845.1 uncultured Candidatus Saccharibacteria bacterium | reverse complement strand
CATGCTTTCCCGCTTCGATACTAAAATCTTCCTGTTGTACTTCCTTTGCTAATCTTATCTGCATAATTTTTCACTTTTTAATGTTCTTTTTTGACAGAGGTTTAACCCCCGATCAATGTTTAAATAATAACACATTATAATATTCTTGTCAATATAGGTAAATCAACACTAAACAAACAAACAATAAAAACCTTAAAACAAATCAAAAAAATCATCAAAAATTAAAAAAGGAACAGCATTAGAAGAATAGAGGATTGTTTTCCTAAAACATAAAAAGGGGAAATCATCAATAACAAACATCTATTGTTACAATAAAAAAATCGGGAAGGGTTGATTTTTGAATCTTGTTGCAGCTCTACAGCATAAAAACTTAAAGAGAATAAAGATCTTATAAAAAAATACTAAACTACAGAAAAATAAAAATTAAATCTTTTAAATTCTCTTTTCAAAACTAAATAAGAGCGGCTATCTAAGCCGTTTTTATTTTGAATCAATAATATAAGACCTAAACCCTTGACACCTTAATAGGGTATAATATTATAGATATAGGAGTAACGTCGCAAAATGTAGGTAAAGCGACATTTAGGAAGGGTTTAAGCTTGTTCTATAAAAAAAGAGCTCTTTTCACCATTAAGGTAAAAAGAGAAAAAATTAATCACTTATTAATATCGTCTTTCCTTTCCGAAATTGTTGGCAATGACAAATATAACAATTTCGATTTGTTGTTTCCTCGTCTTGAACTCTTATTATAACGAATTCAAAACTTTCTTCTTCCAACAAACAATTATTGCAAATAAAAAAGCTTTTCATTTTACTTCTTCGTCTCCTTCTATTTTAAATTCTCTTCCTTCTACCAAATAATTTGAACAACAAAATTCACAATGTCCAGTTACCCTATCAAGCTCTTTGGCTTCCGGATTTTCATTCAGAAAAGCCTTAATATGCCAGTCACATACAAAAACAATTTTAGAACCCATACTCAAATATTAATAAAAATTTAAAAAAAGTAAAATGAAAAAAGGTAAAAAACCAATTAAAGATTATATTTCGGACTTCATTGATTATTGTGAGGTTGAAAAAGGTTTAGCTTCTAATACTCAAGAAAATTATAAGAGATATTTAAAAAAATTTACTGATTGGTTAAAAAAAGAAAAAAAAGAAAATTTAAAACCTCACCAACTAACAAATGATCATATTTGGAACTATCGACTCTATTTATCACGTCATAAGGACGAAAAAGGTGAAAAATTACTCAGAATCACCCAAAACTACTATCTTGTCGCTCTTAGAGCCTTTCTAAGCTATTTTACGACAAAAGATATACAATGCATCCCCTCTGATAAAATAACGCTACCTAAAGACACTAGAAAGGACAAACCAGTAAAATTTTTAAATTCTAAACAAATTAGTAAACTTTTAGCCACTCCAGACACAAAAACAAAGCGTGGAGTCCGAGACAGGGCTATTTTAGAAACTTTATTTTCAACAGCTGTTCGAATCTCTGAATTAGTTGCCTTAGACAAAAAACCCTTTAAAGATATTCAAAATAAAAAAGACTTAGAATTAAGTATTGTTGGAAAAGGAGATGTTCCTAGAACAATCTACTTTTCTGAAAGATGTTTGAAATGGTTAAGAAAATATTTAAAAATGCGTGGTAAAGATAATGACAAGGCTTTGTTTATTAACTTTAGAACAACCCCAAAGAGCCATCGATTAACTGCGAGATCAATCCAAAGAATGGTTAAAAAATACGTTACAAAAGCAAACCTTCCAACCTTTGTTACGCCTCACACCTTAAGACATTCAGCTGCTACTCATTTACTAACTCAAGGAGTTGATTTAAGAACAATCCAGGAATTCTTAGGCCATCAGAATATAGCAACAACACAGATTTATACGCATGTTACAAATAAGCGGCTTAGAGACGTTCACAGAAAATATCATAGCGGAAAAGATTTAAAAAAATCTAAATAAAAATCTCTTTTAATTAATAAAAGAGAAAAAAATTATCTTACTTTAAAAAGCTTCCCTTTGGTACCTGCTTTTCCACAAATGGCACATTGTTTATTTGTGGAAAAACCCTCAAAACTTAAAATATGAAATTCTTCGCCTGCTTGTCTTAAACAATGAAAGCAGACAAAAATTATCTTCGGCATGTAAATAATATAAGATAAAGTTCTAAAAAAATCAAATTAAAAAAAGAATAGTTTTTAGACGTATTCAGGTCTTTAAAAAATGAAAAAACTATTATTTTGTCTTGTTTAAATTACTACCTTTATTATATACTCTATTTTCATATTTTCAATCTAATCATAAACGTCGCACAATATTTAAGACAAATAAGAATTTGGAATAATATGACGAATTAATTGAGCCCAACCTATAATTTCATCAATATTATTAGTCGAACCAAACATCCTTAACTCAATTGTTCCGTGAACACTTATCCTGATCAGATGCCAACAATTTCGAGGATTTTGAGCAAAACTTTTTTCTTTTGCAAATTTAAAGAAATCTTTTTTATCTTTATAGTAAGGTGGATACCAATCAGTAGCCACCATTTTATAAAGTTTCAATCTTTGACCATTGGAATGATCTCCAATTTTACAAAACCTTTCGAAATATTTCTTCCTTCGCAAAAGATTAGAAACCAAAATCGCTGTCTCCAAATTAGGCATTCCAATATGAATATGAGTACCGGTTACTCTACAAGCCGCACTCAATATTTTTTCTGGTAGCCTTTCAGCAATCTTTAAATAACGAGGATTTGGGTAAATTTTAAGCGACATATCCTGAGGACCAACTTCCAAACTTTTTAATTTTAAGTTTAGATGTTTTGCTCTTTCATTCCCTACTCTATCGTTACTAATAAGCTCTCTTCTAATTTCTTTAATTTTCTTTTTAGGACTTGTTCGATCTTCAACTTGACAACTTGAAAGTTCATATGTCCAATTAGAAGAACACTTTTCCAAAAAAATTGGAGATTGTGGAACAATTGTCTTATTCTTCAATAAAAATCTTTCCCTTTCAATACCTATAAATCCAGCTAAATCTTCATTAAAATCAAATTTTTCTATAAATCGATCAAAATTCAATTCATTCACCTTGTTTTAAAGAACTTAAAGGAAAAAGTTAAATTTAAAAAC
>CAZXBN010000050.1:0-3186 GCA_964638845.1 uncultured Candidatus Saccharibacteria bacterium | reverse complement strand
AAGTTGGTCAGCAGGTTTTACTTTAATTGCATCAGCTTTTACTGATCTTAATTGGATAAAAAGTAAGGATAAAACTAGACCAAGAAATAATATTTTTTTCATTTTTTTAAAGCTTTTTTAATTCTTTTAATTGTTTTTTCTTTTCCTAGAATAGATGCAATTTCAAATGGTCCAGCTGAGTTTTTCTTTCCAGTTAAAGCAACTCTTAATGGCCATAATAAACATCCTCTATCTCCCTCTCTATCTATTTTATTACCAAATTCTTTAGATTTTTTAAGTAAGATTTTAGTTAAAGTTTCCTTATTAAAATCTTCTTTACTTATATTGGACAATATTTCTTTAGATTCGTCAAGAGATAACTTTATTTCTTCGTTATTCATATCCTTCCATTTTAATAAGCTTTTATCATAATCAAAATCTTGAAAGAAATAATTTACTAACTTTGAAATTTCTGATAATTTTTCTAATCTTTTTTGATAAAGGGAAATAATTTTTTCTAATTTTGATTTATCAATATCCTCTTCTTTAATTAAACCATCCTTAACTAAGTAAGGGATGCAAAGACTAGTTAATTCTTTAATTGGTTTTTGACGAATGTAGTGTGAATTTATTGAATTTAGCTTTTCAATATCAAAAACAGCTCCTGATTTTTGAACTTTTTTAATAGAAAAATCTTTAATTAAATTTTTTAAAGAATAAATTTCTTTTTCAGTTCCCGGATTCCAACCTAAGAAAGCCATAAAATTAATTAAAGCTTTTGGTAGATATCCTTCTTTTTTGTATTCAAGAATAGAAGTTGCTCCATGTCTTTTCGACATTTTCTTCTTATCAGATCCCAAGATTAAAGGAAGGTGTCCATATTGAGGATTATCAAAACCTAAGATATTTTGTAATAAAATTTGACGAGGTGTGTTTGCAATATGATCCTCTCCTCTAATTACATGTGAAATTTTCATTTTGTAATCATCAACAGCACAAGCAAAATTATAAAGTGGTTCTTCTAAATTTTTAGCAATAATAAAATCACCCATTTGAGAAACATCAAATTCAATTTCTCCTCTAACTAAATCATTAAACTTTATTTCAGAACCATTGTTTCTAATCCTAATAACAGAATCTTTTTCTTTTTTTAATTTTTTAGCCTCTTCTCTACTTAGTTGAGAACATTTACCAGAATAATGAGGAGCTTCTCCTTTTTTTCTTTGTTCTTCTCTTTCTGCTTCTAATTCTTCTTTTGAACAAAAACAATAATAAGCTTTATCTTCTTTTAAAAGCTTCTCTAAATATTTTTTGTACAGATCAGTCCTTTCAGATTGTCTGTAAGGCCCGTAATCGCCTTTTCCAGGCCTTTCATCTAATTCTATGTTTAACCAATCAAGTCCATCAGTAATACTCTTCTCGTACTCTTTCTTGCTTCTTTCTTTGTCTGTATCTTCAACTCTTAAAATAAAAGAACCATTTCTTTTTTTGCTAAAAAGTAAATTAAATAAAGCAACTCTCGCAGTTCCAATATGAAGTTTTCCAGTTGGTGATGGTGCAATACGAACTCTAATTTTTTTATTCATTTTTAACAATAATTAAATTTAAATAACTTAATATATAAGTAGCAATTTTTTGAGCAGCTAAAGGTTTAGCAAACTTCTTTGTCTTTTCTTTCATATCTTCTAATTTTTCTGGATTATCAAATAAATTTTTTAATTTTTGAAGAAAAAAGTTTGGTGTGAAGTTTGTTGATTCTAAAACAATACTTGCTCCTGAATCAGCGTATTTATAAGCATTATTGATCTGATGGTTTTGAGCAGACTCAGGTAAAGGAATTAAAATTGAAGGTTTGCCGACAGCGGCAATCTCAAAAATACTTCCTGCTCCCGCTCTCGAAACTATTATATCACAAGCTGCATAAGCACTTTTAAGTTGATGTTCTTTAAGAAAACCAAAAGGATGGTAATACTTATGTAAGAAATCTTTCGTTAATATTTTAGCTTCTCTGTTAACTTGTTGGTAGTTCTTTTCTCCACATTGATGAATAATTTCAAAATCTCTTACTAATTTTGGAATAATTTCTAAAAATAAGTCATTCACTCTTTGAGCTCCTTGAGAACCTCCTAAAATTAAAATAACCGGCTTTCTTCCAGTTAAATCAAAATTTTCTTTAGCTTCCTCGACAGTTCCATTTAAAAGATTTCTTCTAATTGGGTTACCAACCAAGATCATTTTATCTTCTTTAAAATCAGTTGTTTTTGGAAAAGAAGTAAAAACCTTTTTAGCAAATTTAGCTGAAAATTTATTAGATAAACCAGGAATACTATCAGATTCATGAACAAAAATTGGTATTTGTAATAACCAACCAGCTACAACTGTTGGAACAGATCCAAAACCACCTTTTGAAAAAATTAAATCAGGAGCTAAGAAGAATAATTGAAAGAAAGATTGAAAAACTCCAAAAGGAATTTTAAAAACTAAATCAATAAAATTTAAAAATAAACTTTTTTTATCAGAATATCTTCTTATCTTTCCAGAAGTAGTAGGTTTAATTTTAATATTTTCCTGAGAAAGTAATAAAGAAGTAAAATCATCTTTTGGGCCAATGTAAAAAAACTCTATTTCTTCTTTCGGAGATAGTTTTCTCATTTCTCTAATTATTGCGATGATAGGTAGAATATGACCTCCACTACCACCTCCAGCAAAAACAATTTTCATTTTTCTTTTGAAATATTAAGTAAAATTCCAATTGCAGCTAATTCTGATATTAAAGCAGAACCCCCATAACTAATAAATGGTAAAGGAATTCCAGTTAAAGGCATTACATCACTAATAGCTGCAATATTCATTGAAGCTTGAAGGAAAATCCAAGCAGTAATTCCAACACTAACTAATTGGTAAAATTCATCTGAAACCTCTTCTGTTATTTTAAACCCTCTCCAAGCAAATAGCAAAAAAAGAAGAACAATTGTAACTCCTCCAATAAATCCAGTTTCTTCAGCAATAATAGCAAAAATTGAATCAGAAACCGGTTCTGGTAATCGACCAAATCTTTGTTTGGACATTCCAAGGCCAACTCCAGTTAATTTTCCAGAACCAATAGCTATTTTAGCTTCTTCAGTTTGGAAACCTAAACCTTGAGGATCAAGTCCAGAATTAAGATATACTTGAATCCTTCCTTTTCGATAAGGGCTTAAAACACTA
>CAZXBN010000049.1:0-3345 GCA_964638845.1 uncultured Candidatus Saccharibacteria bacterium | reverse complement strand
TAGTCTTGAGGTAAGTTATCAGTTAGATGAAATAGATTGGGATCAAGAAAAAGCTTATATTAATTTTAGTGTTGAAGCTCAAACTTATCCGAGAATTGATACTAGTTTTTTAGAAGAGCAATTAAAAGGAAAAACGAACTCAGAAACAAAATTTCTTTTAGAAAATCAAAACGAAATTAGTAGTGTTGAGGTTGATTTTTGGCCATTTTGGATTAATACTATTCCAGACGAAAATGATAGAATAAAAATTAATTATCCTTTAATTGATTAAAAAAGGTTGACTATATTAGTTATTTTTGTTAAATTTTAAGCATTAGTGAAAAAGAAAAAAATTAAAAAAACAGGAAAGGTTTTAGAGGCTTTACCAGCTGGAAAGTTCAGAGTTGAACTTGAGGATGGTAAAGAGATTTTAGCTTATCTTGCTGGTAAGTTAAGAATTTATAGGATTAATATTCTTCCTGGTGATGAAGTGACAGTTGAGATGAGTCCTTACGATGATTCAAAGGGTAGAATAGTTTATAGAAAAAGTTAATTTTAAAAATTATGAAAGTTAAATCATCTGTTAAAAAAATTTGCAGACATTGTCAAATCGTTCGAAGAAAAGGACGAGTCTATGTTATTTGCAAAAAAAATCCAAAACATAAACAAAGACAAGGTTAAATATGCCAAGAATTAGCGGGGTTAATATCCCAAAAGATAAAAAGATAAAAGTAGCATTGACCTATATCTACGGAATAGGTCTTTCTTCAAGTAAAGAAATTTTGAAAAGTGCTAAAATTGATAAAGAAAACAGAACAAAAGATTTGACTTCTGACGAAATTAATCGTTTGCAGAAAATTATTGAAAAAGATTATAGTGTTGAAGGAGAATTAAAGAGAGAAAAGATAAATAATATTAAAAGATTAAAAAATATTGAGTGCTGGAGGGGAATTAGACATAAAAAAGGGTTGCCAGTCCGAGGACAAAGAACTAGAACAAATAGTCGAACTGTTCGTGGAAATGTTCGAAAAACTGTTGGATCTGGCCGAAAAGAAGCTCCTTCACCACATTAATGAAAAATTAAAAAAATGGGAAAGAAACATATTGTTAAAAAAAGTAAAAAAGAGTTGCTAAAGGAAAGAAAAAAAGTAGAATCTTCTGTTAAAAAAGAAATTAAGATTGATTCTTCTTCAAGATTAAAAAAAGGAAAAATCTTTCTTTCTTGTAGTTATAATAATATCATTATGACTCTAACTGATTTAGGTGGAGATACTTTGTTTTGGTCTTCAGCCGGAAAGCTTGGATTTAAAGGAACTAAGAAAGGAACTTCCTTTGCTGCTTCAAAAGTAGCAGAAGCAATGTCATATGCTGTTAAAAAAGCTAAAATTAAAGAAGTGAAAGTTGTTGTCGAAGGAATTGGAGCGGGTAGGGTTTCAGCCCTTAAAGCTTTAGCTGCTAACGGATTAAATATTACTTCAATCAGAGATAAAACCTCGATACCTCACAATGGTTGTCGAGCTCGAAAACCACGAAGAGTATAATTTTTTTATTTAAAAATATATGAAAAAACCAAAGTGTAAAATTTGTAGAAGATTAGGCGAAAAACTCTTTTTAAAAGGGGATCGTTGTTATACTCAAAAATGTGCAATGATTAGAAAGCCATATCCACCTGGTCAAAAAGGAACTAGAAGAAAAGGACGACCTTCTGAATATGGAAAACAATTAAAAGAAAAACAAAAATTAAAAAGAATTTATAATTTAAGAGAAGCTCAATTTAAAAAATATATTGCTAAAGTTTTTAAAGAGAAAAGTGAAAATGCTTCTGATAGGTTGGTTAACTTATTAGAATCTCGTCTTGATAGTGTTGTTTTTAGACTAGGTTTTGGACTTTCAAGAAATCAAGCAAAACAATTAGTTTCTCATGGTTTCTTTTTAATTGATGGTGATTCGGTTAACATCCCTTCTTATCAAGTTAAAGAAGGTCAAACTATTTCTTTAAAACCAAACAAAAAAGAAAAAGAAAATATTAAAGAATTTAAAAAGAGAATGGAGAACAATCAAGTTGATTGGATTGAATTTGATCTAGAAAAAATGGAGGGTAAATTAATTCATCTTCCAAGTTTGGAAGAAGTGTCTCCCCCTGTTAATATACAAGCTATTTTTGAGTTCTACTCAAGATAATATAATTAAAAAATATGATTTCTTTACCAAAAAAACCAAAAATTGTTAAAAAAGAAGGGAATAAGGCTACTTTTGAATTAAGTGAGCTTTATCCTGGTTATGGAGTTACAATCGGAAATGCCCTTAGAAGGGTCTTGCTTTCTTCTTTGAAGGGGGCAGCTGTTACTCAAGTTAAAATTGATGGTGTTTCTCATGAATTTTCGACTATTTCTGGTGTTTTAGAAGATGTAATCAATATAATTCTTAACTTAAAAAAATTAAGATTTAAATCTTTTTCTGATGAGGCTCAAAAAGTTACTCTAAGTGTGAAGGGAAAAAAAGAGGTAAAAGGAAAGGATTTTGAAGTTCCGAGTCAATTAGAATTAGTTAATGAAGATGCTCATGTTGCTACTTTAACTAGTAAGAAGTCTAAACTTGAAATGGAAATTAAGGTAGAAAAAGGAATTGGTTATGAATTAAAAGACAGACAAGAAAATTCTGAGGTTGGAGTTATTTTAATAGATGCTGTTTATAGTCCAATTAAAAAAGTTTCTTTTAGTTCAGAGAATATGAGGGTTGGTGATAGAACTGATTTTGATAAATTATTTTTAAATATTGAAACTGATGGAACTATTACTCCAGAAGAAGCTTTAGGGAAAGCTTCAAGAATCTTACTTCAACATTTTGAATTGGTTCATGATGAATTTGGGGAAGAAATTAAAGAAGATGAAGAGGAAAAGAAAGAGGAAAAGAAAGAGGAAAAGAAAGAGGAAAAGAAAGAGGAAAAGAAAGAAAAAAAGAGTAAAAAGAAGACAAAGAAAAAGAGTAAAAAGAAGAAGAAAGTTGAAATAGAAGATCTTGATTTACCAACCAAGACAACTAATTTATTAACTGACAATAGAATTAAAACAGTTGCTGGTCTTTTGAGAAGGACTAAGGAAAGTCTTTTAGAAATTGATGGAATGGGAAAGGCAAGATTAGAAAAAATTGAAAAAGAAATTGATAAATTAGGTTTTGAATTAAAAGAAAAAGACGAATGAAAAAAAGAAAGAAAAAAAGAACTCTTGGTCGAAAAACTAACCAAAGAAAAGCTTTGATGCGTTCTTTAGTTTGTGAGTTATTTTTAAGAGAAAAAATTAAAACTACAGAAGCTAAGGCAAAAGAGTGTTCAAGGTTTGCTGAGAAAAAAATTACAAAAGCTAAAAA
>CAZXBN010000048.1:0-3475 GCA_964638845.1 uncultured Candidatus Saccharibacteria bacterium | reverse complement strand
ACCAATATCCCCGATATTTTTATTGTAAAATTCTTTTGTTACATAAAAACCGTTTTTAAAACGAACAATCTCATTATTTTTAGTTCCTTTATGAATGTAAGAATTAATAGTAGCTAAAGAGAGATTATGTTTTAAGCATAGCTTTTTAATTATTTTTTTATTAAAGCAAGGGAACTTTTTTAATTCTTCTATTATTTTCTTTCTTTTTTTCATGGCGTTTCAGTTTTATTATAAAAGTATAACATTTCTGAAACGCCAGTCAAGAGTTTTAAGTTTAAAATAAAAAAGCACCGTAGAAGGACAGAACCTTAAAAAGTATTTTTTTCTATAAATTCTATTTTTATTATGTAAAATTGGTCTTATTTCGTCAATATTTATAGAATTTAGAACTTGGAAGTCTTGGTTTTGTATTAGGTTTTATATTTAAGACAAAAGCCCAATAATTCAATGATTTTTTATTCCATTCTCCAGGTAATGGATTTTTTACTATTTTTTTGATTTCTTCTTTATTATATTGCTCGAAAAGCCACTTTGTGGCTTTTCTATCTCCTAAGTTAAGAATATTAGTAATTATTCTTTCTTTATCTTTTTTTAAATTTAATTTTTTAAGGTCGTAAGACCATAAATAAGGTTGAAGAAATTTGGGTATCATATATATATTATACCATAATTTAACCTAAAATTCAGTTAAAGAACTTTTAATTTTTTTGATCATTTTATCAATATCTTCTTTAGAATAATGATTTTGTAGAGGAAAGTTAATTATTCTATTAGCCGTATCTATAGTATAAAGATAATCTCTCAAATAAAGATTATATTTAGATTCTATGTCTGGATTTAAAACAATAGGAGTATGCCATATTCTTGTACAGAAGATTCCTTTTTTATGTAATTTTTTTACTAATTTATTTCTATCTATATTTTTAGGAGTTAAAGCTGAAAAGTAACAAAAAGTATTATTTTGAGGTTCTTGTACTTGGAAATTTAATTCTTTTAATTTTCTTTGGAAGTAGAGAGCTTTTTCTTTTCTTTCTTTTAATTTTTGTTTAAAGTTCTCTGAAAAATAGGAAAATAAATTAAAGGAAACTGGATTTATTCCGGCTGGCTTTTTCCTTTTATCCTTTTTTATCATTTTGGGAGCTATTTTACTTCCAAACTTTTTCATTAAAAAAGAAAAAATAGGAAATAAATTTAAAAAAGATAAAAAATCTCTTGGGCTAAAATTGGTTTTTGGTAAACTTATTTCCCATTCTTTCGGACAAACTAATAATCCACCCCTAAAACAAGGAAAGTGTTTATAAAGACTAAAGAATAAATAATTACTATTAGCTAAGTTTTTTGCTCCAAAAGCATGAGAAGCATCTTCAATAACAATTAAGTCCTTTTTTATTTTTTTAATTTTTTCTATGTTTGCTACTTTTCCATAAATGTGAGGAACAATAATAGACTTAACTTCTGGTTTAATTTTATTCTTGATTTCTTTTAAATCTAAATTAAAAGTTTTTGGATTAATATCTACAAAAATTGGCTTAATATTATATTGTTTAAAGATAGGGTAGAAGATATCACAGATATAGGCAGGAAGCATCATTGTGGTGTTTTTTAAATTTAATTTTTCAACAATGATTTTAAAAGCAGATCTTCCCATATCAGTAAAAACAACTTGTTTGTTTGGAAACAAGTTTTTTACTTTTTCTATTTGTTTTTTATTTGAAAAACCTAAAAAAGACTTAAATATTCTTTTAAGGTTTTTTAAGTTTAATTTAATTTGGGGGTGAACAAAATACATTGAATCTTAATTAGGTTTAATTTATCATAAAGTAAACGAAAATAAAAAAGAAAAATGAAAAAAAGTTTTGAAAAAAGAGAGAAGGGGGGAAATTTAATTAGAAAAATATATTCTGAAGATTTTAGTTTAGAAGAAAAAGAAAAAGCAGGAAAAGAAATTTTAAAGAATGAACCTTCAATTGAAGATTTAATACAAGTTATGTCTCAAGTTGATTCTCTTAGAGAAGAAGCTTGGGAAATATTTTCTAAAAAACCAATAGAAAGTCAAGATTTGTTTCTTGTTATTGATAATATTGAACCTTTAAGAGAAAAAGCTTGTGAGAAATTATTAGAATTAAATCCATCAAAAGAAAACTTAAAAAAAGTAATAGAGAATAGTTCGACTTTAAAAGAAAAAGCAGGAAAAGAATTATTAGAATGTAGTTTAAATCAAAATGATTTATATGAACTTTTATATGAAGTTGATTCTTTACAAGAAAAAGCTTGGGAAAAACTAAAAGAAAAAACAATTGATTCTGATATTTTATGTTCTGTTGTAGAACAAATTAGCTCTTTAAGAGAAGAAGCAGGAGAATTAATTCTTGAAAAGAGAAATCCTTCTAAAAAAGAATTACTTTCTGTTGTTTATTATGTTGGTTCTTTACAAGAAAAAGCTTGGCAAGAATTAAAAGAAGATTTAAAGATGGTTAATAATAAAGAATTAAAATGGGTTATTCATTATACTGAAAAGGAGATTAAAAAAGAAGCCGGAAAAGAGTTATTAAATAGAGGTTTAAGTCTTGCTGATCTTTATTGGTTAATAAAAGAATATCCAAGCTTAAGAGAAAAAGCTTGGGAAAAATTAAAAGATAAAAATCCAGATATTAATGATGAACTAAAAGATATTTTAACTCAGTCTGGAGAATATAAAAAAGAAATAGAAGAAAGTGGAAATATTAAAGAAACAATAGAAAAGTTTCCTAAAGATGAGAGAGGTAATCCTACTTATCGAATCAATAAATTTCTTAGTTTAAGTTTCGAAAACAAAAAAACAATTGTCTATATCAATGGGAAAAAATTTACTCAATGTAAATATTTATTATTAAGTTTTCCTAAAGAAGACATTGAAAAAATAAAAGGAGAAAGTCTTGATGATATAGTTGATAATCTAGATAATTCAATGGAAGACAATAATGGTGGTTTAGTTATTGATGGTAAAGAAGAAGTTTTAGCTGAGGATGAATTTTGGGGTCATTGTTCCAATTTACAAGCTTTTTTTGAAAATCAATATAATACGAGAATTCTTTACCATAATCTTTCTTTTAATTTATTAAATAAGTTAGCTGAAGCAGGAGATCCTTTAGCTAAAGAAAAATTAGAAATTGAAATTACTGAAAGATTTAATTCTGGTAATAAAAAAGTTATAGATTATATTTTAAAACAAGGATTTTTAAAAAAAGTTTCATTTAAAGAAAATTTAAAATTCCCTAAAAAAATTAGCGGAGATCTTTATCTTAATAATCTTACTTCAGCCGAAGGGTTAGATTTGTCTGAAGTAAGAATTGGAGGAACTCTTTATCTTAAGAAGCTTCAATCTGTAGAAGGATTAAAGCTACCTAAAAAAATTGGAGGAAGTCTTGATTTTGATAGTCTTACTTCAGTTGAAAGATTAGATTTGTCTGAAACAAAAATTGGTGAAACTCTTTAT
>CAZXBN010000047.1:0-3647 GCA_964638845.1 uncultured Candidatus Saccharibacteria bacterium | reverse complement strand
AAGATGGAAAATTCGCTGGCAACCAGGTAAGCGAAAATTCAAAAAGATTAAAAGCTTTAGTCAATGCTAAGAATGGACTAGAAGTAGCAGAAAAAGATTTAGAAATTAGAGGAGCCGGAAGTGTTTTCGGAACAAGACAATCGGGGATCCCTGATTCAATAACTAAATCTCTTTTAAATTCAAAGCTTGTTAAAAAAACAAATAATTGGGCTAAAAGAATTATTAAACATAGTCCTAAATTAAAAAAATTTCCCGCAATTCAAAAAAGAATAAAAAAGATGAAAAAAATAATTCATCTTGAATAATTTGAAAGTATTAAAAAATATGTTATAATATAAATATAAAATAACCAATAAAAACATGTCAATAGAATCAAAACCTCGTAAAAAAATAAATATTGAAGCAAATCCAAAAAACGTAGAAAAAAATAAAGAAGAAGGTTTTAAAAAAGGAAACAAAGTTGAAATTAAACCACAAATGATTGATAAGGTTAAAATTTCAGAAGGAATTAATGAAGGTGTAATTGAAAAAATAAATAAAGAAGACGAAACTGCTGAAGTTAGAATTAAAATTTTAGATAAAAAATTTACAGTACCATTAGAAGATCTAACAAAGAAATACTAAGACTTAATTAAAAAAGCAGGCAAATCTTTGTCTGCTTTTTTGTTTTATTAAAGTCTTAAATTTGGTTTAGGTTTTAAGTTCTCAAAATTTCCTCTTTCTCCGTCTAAGTATCGATAATAGGCAGCCAAACCAATCATTAAAGAATTATCAGTTGAATATTTGGGCTGTGGGAAGTATAAATTTAAAGCAGGCAAATCTTTGTCTGCTTTTAATTTAAATCTTTTTCGTAATTCTTGATTAGCGGTTACTCCTCCTCCAATTATTAAGGATTTAACATCAAAGTCCTCTACTGCTTTAAATGTCTTGTTTATTAAAACATCAATAACTGATTCTTGAACTTCTCGAGAAATTTCTCGAACATAATCAGAATCTTTTTTGTTTTTTTCTGATTGTTTTTTATGAAAGTACAAAACAGCCGTTTTTAAACCCGAAAAACTAAAATCATAATTATCTTGATGAATCATTGGGCGAGGAAAGCTAATACCTTTCTTTTTCTTAATTTCTTTTTTAGATTCTTTTTCAATAGCTGGCCCTCCCGGATAACCCAAACCTAACATCCTTCCAATTTTATCAAAACACTCACCAGCTGCATCATCTCTTGTTTCTCCAATAATTCTATAATCATTAAAATCTTTAACCAAAATAATTTGAGTGTGCCCTCCGGAGACAACTAAACAAATAGCAGGAAAAACTTCATCAAAGCTTAAATCGTTTTCAATAAAATTAGCAAAGATGTGTCCTTCTAAATGATTAACTGGTAAAACAGGAACTTTTAATTTTTTAGATAATTTTTGAACAAAATTAACTCCAGTCCACAAACAAGGATCTAAACCAGGACCAATTGTGACTGCAATTAAATCTATTTTAGGATTACCTGCTTCTTTTTTTGCTTTTTCAAATAGGATAGGTAAATTTTTTTCATGTTCCCTTTGAGCCATTAAAGGATAAATCCCCCCATACTCTTTATGGATTTCTATTTGAGAAGAAATTAAGCTTGATAAAACCTTAATTTTTGACTTCTTTTTCTCATTTGCTTTAATAAATGAAACACAGGTGTCATCACAAGATGTTTCTACTGAAAATATGATCATTTTAACTTGCTTTTTTATTTATTCTTAATAATATAAGTTTAGAAGATAAAAATAAAGGTCCCATCGTCTAACGGATAGGACGGCAGGTTTTCATCCTGTCAATAGGGGTTCGATTCCCCTTGGGATCACACTCTATTTTTGAAGTTCGAAATAAAAAAATGAACAAAAAAGATAAATATATTTCTTTATCTAACCATAAAGACTTAGACAATCCAAAAGATAAGACCCTATATAGGTTTTTAGAATTTATCCCCGCCCTTTTTTCGTGGGGAACTCTAATTGGGTCTTTTTTATTATCTTGGATAGCCCCTGCTCCGATTGCAATTCTTATTATTATTTTTGATCTTTATTGGGTTCTTAAAATAATTTATTTATCCATTCATCAAATCACCAGTTTTAAAAAAATGGAAAAAAATAAAAAGGAAAACTGGATTAAAAAAGTTAAGAAAATAAAAAATTGGGAAAAAGTTCACCATTTAATAATTCTTCCAACCTATAAAGAATCAGAGGAAATAATTACTAGTTCTTGCCAAGCAATTTATGAAACAAAATACCCAAAAGAAAAGATTACAATCATATTAACAACTGAAAAAAGGGCTGGAGAAAAATATTTAAAAATTGCTCAAAAAATAAAAAATAAATTTAAAAATAAGTTCTTTAAATTTGTAACTACAACTCATCCCGACGATATCGAAGGAGAGGTAATTGGAAAAGGTTCAAATATTGCTTGGGGATTAAAAAAAGCAAAAGAAAAAGTAATAAAAAATCTAAACACTGAAAAAGAAAACATTTTGGTTTCTAGTTTTGATATTGATACTAAGCCTTATCCTCAATATTTTTCTTGTTTGACTTATCACTTTTTAACAGCAGAAAACCCAACTAAATCTTCTTATCAGCCAATCCCTGTCTACAATAATAATATTTGGTCAGCACCAAGCTTTTCAAGAATAGTAGCTACCTCAAATACTTTTTGGCAAATGATGCAACAAGAAAGACCAGAAGTTTTAGTAACTTACTCTTCTCACTCTATTCCTTATCCTATCCTAGAAAAAGTAGAATACCCTAAAAATGTAGTTCCTGATGACTCAAGAATATTCTGGAAAGCATTCCTTTACTACAATGGAGACTATGATGTAGTCCCTCTTTATTACCCTGTTTCAATGGATGCAGTTTTATCGGACAATTTATTAAAAACAATAATTAATCAATACAAACAACAAAGGAGATGGGCTTGGGGTTGTGTTGATATTCCTTTTTTAATATTTAATTTTATTAAAAATAAAAAAATACCTTTATCAAAAAGAATTTATTTATCTTGGAATATTCTAGATGGTTTTTGGTCCTGGTCCACTGTTTCTCTTTTAATTTTCTTTTTAGGTTGGCTACCCTTAGCTTTCGGGGGAGATAGATTTAATATTACGCTCCTATCCTATAACCTTCCGAGAATAACTGGGACCTTAATGAGAATCTCTATGATCGGTATGTTAGTTTCAGCTATTATAAGTTTTTTAAATTTACCACCTACTCCAAAAAATATAAGCAAAAAAAAGAAAGCTTCAATCTTTTTTCAATGGTTGCTATTGCCATTTACTTTAGTTGTTTTTGGAAGTATCCCTTCTTTAGATGCACAAACAAAACTTATGATGAATAAACATTTAGAATTTTGGGTAACTGAAAAAAGAAGATGAATTTTATTTTTACATATTTAATTTATTTATTTTTTGGAGTTCTGCCTAGTTTTTTATGGCTTAATTTTTATCTAACTAAAGATCGAGAAGAACCAGAACCAAAAATATTACTCGCAAAAATATTTCTATTAGGTGGGCTAATCACAATACCAACCGTTTCTGTCCAACAGTTTGTTTTCTCTTTATTAAAAACCGACTATTTTACTTCTGCCTCTCTCTTCTTAATCCTCTCCTTAGCCTTAAT
>CAZXBN010000046.1:0-3849 GCA_964638845.1 uncultured Candidatus Saccharibacteria bacterium | reverse complement strand
CTTAATTTCTTTAGAAATACTCATTAAATACATTGTTGAAAGATTAGAATAAAATGTCAATAGGGTTTTTCCACTTTATTCTTAAACCTGTTTTTTTATATTAATTGTCAATTTTATGTTATAAATATAAAAAAGATGTTGAAAACTGTTAAAAACTTGTTGAAAACTTACGGAGTTAAGCCTTCAAAGCACTTAGGGCAAAATTTTTTAATAGATAAAAATATTATTAACAAGATCATTAAAGCCTCAAAACCTCTTAAAAATAAGGTTATTTTAGAAATTGGGCCCGGAATTGGAAATTTAACGAAAAAATTAGTCAAAAATGGAAAAAGGGTAATTGCAGTCGAAAAAAGTGAACAAATGTGCACAATTTTAAAAGATTTAGACCTTAAAAATGTTAAAATAATCAATAAAGACATCTTAAAAGTTGATTTAAATAAAGAATTACCTTCTAAATATAAAGTAATTGCCAATATTCCTTATTATTTAACTTCAAAATTAATTAGAAAACTACTTGAGTCTTCTAATAAGCCCTCCCAAATAATTTTAATGATTCAAGAAGAGGTTGCTGAAAGGATATGTAATGTTAAGGAAAAAATGAACTTATTAGCTATTTCAGTTTGGTTTTATGCAAAACCTGAAATTAAATTTCTTGTTTCTAAAAATTCATTTTTTCCTCAACCAAAAATAGATTCAGCTGTTATTAAGATTACCCCAAAAAACAATCATTATTCTAGAGACTTTAAGAAAAGATTTTTTAAAATTGTTAGGGCTGGTTTTTCTCATCCTCGAAAACAATTAATTAATAATTTGTCCCAAAAACTAAAACGAGAAAAAAAAGAAATTAAAGAGTGGCTCCAAAATAATAATGTTTCCTACAAAAAAAGAGCAGAAGATTTAAAATTAAAGGATTGGGAAAAATTAACAAAAAGCTTTAAATAATTAACTTGATTTTATACATTAAAAAAGAGAAAATAAATTAATGAAAAAAAAGAACTTAATTATTTTATCTTCATTTTTACTCTTATTAAGTTTTTTTGGTTTATTTATTAATCAAAAAAAATTAAAAGGAGATGAAGAATGCAGGTCTTGTGATCTTTATGGAACCGAAGATCCTTGTAAGGTTTGGTATGAATATGAATGTCCGGATGGTACATCTTTAGGAGGGGACGTTAATAGGAAAAGGGTTGAACAATTTTGCGAACCTGGAGACGAGTGTTGTTCGGATGGAGAAACAATAGATGGAGAATGGAAATATTATAAAACTTGTGGAGCTGATTATTATTGTGATACTAATGCAAGTTATTTTTGTTCAATTAGGGCGGAATGTGAAGCAACAACAAGTGCATTAATAGCTCCCTCGGATAATTCTACTAAAACGCTTCCTCTTGGCTTAGATTGGTGCGACAGTAAAGGAATTGATAGTTTAGATAATGAAGAAAGTTATTACGTTACAATAGAAAAAGATGTTGGAACAAGTACACCAATTTGGTCACACCATAAATCGGTTAGTTCAAAATCGTCACGTTTTTGTTTTATCGAAGACACCAAAATATTTGAAAATTGGGGTTGGGATCCAATTGAAACTTCTGACTTAACTTCTGGGAATACCTATAGATGGTCAGTCGATTCCATTAATGAAAATAGAAATTTTTATTTATCAGAAGGAAATAACTTCAATACAAATCAACCAGACATTAAAAAAATAGAGGGAGGAAAATTAACTTATGATAATTATTACAAAATTAACGAACAACCCTTTCAAATTGATTGGCAATACGAAGAAAACGCAAAAAGTTATTATATTAAAATAATTGCCCCTAACAACGAAGAGGTTTTTTATAGTGACTATACAACAGCAACTAAATCTCCTTGGATAACCCTTAAAAAAACCATCGACAAATATGATAACTATTATCTATTTATTAGCTCCTGCGAAAAAGAAGATGGAAAAAGGTGTGGACGTAACTGTTGTTTATTCCAAAGTGGTCATGATTGCAGTAGAAAAGATTATTTTTACCTCCAAACAAAAAATAGTTCCATTGATTTCACGGATGAAAGTATAAAACAAATTGAAATAATTTCACCTTCTTCAAGAACTTCAACAACCCCAGAAGTTAATATTAATAGTAATTTTTCCTGGACTGAGGTTGAAGGTGCGTCCTCCTATGAACTAAAAATAGATGAAGTAACAACAACTTATCCAACCTCTTCTCCTTTTAAATTAGAAAATATTTGGGGGTATTTTAATCCTGAAGAAAAGTATGATTGGAGTATATCTCCTTGTGAAAATGGGCCTGATTCAGAAGAAAAAGAATGCTCAATTAATGAAGATAAATCCCCAAATGAAACTTCCTCATCTTTTAAATTACCAAAAATTACTCCGACACTAATTTCGCCTGGTCCAGAAAAAATAACTTCAGATGATGTAATCTTTCGCTGGAAAAGATCAAAAGCCCAATCATATAAATATGAAATTGAAGATAACGATGGAAATGTGACAGGATCAACCATTAGTAATTATGTAAACCATAAATATCAAGAAAACGATATTGGAGAAACTTATTACTGGAAAATTAAAGGGTGTAATGGAAAAGAAGGAGATTATTGCGAAGATAGTTGGCAAACTAAATATTTTACAATTTCAGAGTTTAATCCACCTACTAATTTAGATCCAGAAAATGGAAGTACCTTCTATTCAAATGAAGATTTTTTCTCTTGGGATCAATCTATTTTAGGTGAGGCTTATGAAATTAAGGTTTTTTATGAAAAAGCGGCGACAGGAACAGAAGAATCTTGTCTAGAATTAGAAGGATCAGAAATCATGAACACAACAACAACCTCAAGCCAAATCCGCGTTCCTGAAAACATGGATTGTTTAGGAGATTACGAGTTCACAATCAAGTCTCATTTTTACGAAGATTGTTCTGGAATATCCTCAGATTGGATTTCTTCAGATTTTACATACAAAAATAGAGAGACAGACAAACTTTCAATCATGCCTTGTAATGCCAGAGCCGATAATATTAATACCGAATGGAATGAAACGGATCGTTGCCAACTAAAACATGTTCCAATTCTTTTCTTTAACATTGCTGACTTTTTATTATGGAAAGCATCTATCGTTGTTTTCATTCTTTTAATAATTTTTTCAGCCGTTACCTCTTTTGCTTCGGCCGGCCTTCCAATTAAAACTGTTAGTTTAAAAGCGATTTGGGTAGGTGCTGGAAAGGGTTATGCTGTTATGTTTCTTGCTTGGACCTTTCTTACCTTTATTCTAAGATTAATTGGAATTACCGACTCTTTAATGTTTATAGATATCTTTAATTCTTAATTTTATTTTTTTGTGTTATAATATTTTAATATGAACAAACTTCAAAATTTTTATTTTAAAAAATTCAGAAACTTTTTTAAAAAAAATAAGCAAAAGATCTTTTTAGGTTTAATTTTTAGTTTTTTATTTTTGATTAGAACTCAAAAAGTTAGAGCTGGACTAATAGAAACAATGAAAAACGTAGCAGAGTTTGTGTCTGGACTACCAAATCTTCCTATCAACCTAGCTATTGCTGTTTCAGTCTTAGTTGCCTTAGTTCCAACCATGATTGCTGGTATTACATTATTTTTGATTGCTGCTGGCCTTGGATATTTAGCTACCGTTATAATGGATTTTACAATAACCACGCCTATTAGCCCTAGTAATTCACAAACTTTGACACCCGTTGTTAATGGTTGGCAATTCACCTTAAACTTTGTCAATATGTTTTTTGTTTTGACCTTAACATTTATTGGTTTAGCAACAATACTAAGACTTAAAGAATATGAAGCAAAAAAGTTATTACCAAAGCTTTT
>CAZXBN010000045.1:0-3977 GCA_964638845.1 uncultured Candidatus Saccharibacteria bacterium | reverse complement strand
CAACAATACTATAATTAATCCAAGTATCATAATGATAAAAGGAGTCCCAACCTAGACAACAGGAAGCAACAATAACATCTAAAAGAATCATAACTAAAGCCCAAACAAGTCCATATTTTATTATTTTTTTAACTGAAAGAATATTCAAATTCTCAGTTAATAAAAAAGTAATAATAGTGATTACTATAAATGTAGTTTGCATTATAAGGTTTGGTAAAATACTAAAACTGTTTAAAACAGCATCAGTAATAAAAACTACGTCCCAAATTAAAACTCCAAAACCTAAAAGTTTAAGTAAGTTCATATAAAATAATTATTTTAACAAAACGACTTTTTTAAATTTATTTTTTGCTTGTTAATTGACCGCATGCGGCTGATATTTTATCCCCAAAACGATATCTTTGGGTTACAGTCACTCCTTCCTTTTTAAGAATTTTTTTAAACTTTCTAATTCTTTTTTGAGAAGAAGGTTTAAACTTTGCCTTAGTTGAATTATAAGGTATTAAATTAAGAAAACAAAGTCGATTTTTAAGTATTCTAATAAGTTGCTTAGCATGCTTGTCCTGATCATTAACTTCTTTTATCATTATATACTCAAACATTACTCTTCGTCGAGTCTTTTCAATATATTGGTCAATAGTTTTTAATAATTTTTTAAGTGGATATTTCTTGTTAATTGGCATTAATTCAGACCTTAATTCATTATTAGGGGCGTTTAGTGAGACTGCTAAATTAATTTGTTTATCTTCTTTCATTAATTTTTTAATACCTGGAACAATACCAGCAGTTGAGATAGAAAAGGATCTAATTCCTAAATTAAAACCTTCTGGATCGTTTAATATTTCTATGGATTTTATAACATTATCATAATTTAAAAATGCTTCTCCCATTCCCATAAAAACAATATTGGTAACCTTATTATTTTCTTTTTTTAAAAGACGAGCAAAGAATAAAACCTGATTAATTATTTCGTAAGTTTCTAGATTTCTTTTAAAACCCATTTTTCCAGTTGCACAAAAAGAACAATTTAATGGACATCCAACTTGTGAAGAAACACAAATTGTATTGCGATCGTCGTATCTCATTAAAACACTTTCGATTTTTAGATTATCTTTTAAAGGAAATAAAGCCTTAATAGTTTTCTCATCTTTTGAAATAAATTTTTTAGCCTTAATTTTAAGTGGAAACTTTTCACTTAATTCTTTTCTTAGTTTAGCTGGTAAAGTTGTTGCTTCTTCCCAGTCTGTGATTAAATCTTTAAAAACCCATTTTTTAATTTGTTGGATTCTAAAATCAGGCTTGTCCTTTAAGCTTTTTTTAATTTTTTCTAAATTCATTTATTTATTATTTCGAAAATTTTATTTCTTCTTTTAAATCCTCTTTTTAATCTAACTTGTGATAATGGTACTTTAAAATAAACACTTAAAATCTTTCGCGCTTCTCTATTCGCTTTTCCTCTTATTGGCTCACTTTTAATTTTTAAAGTAAACTCATCTTTATCTTTTTTAATAATTTTTTGTTCAACTGTGTTTGGTATAACTTTTACTTTAATTAACATTATGCCCTATAAAATTTATTTTTCTTTAAATTATCTTTCTTTTTAAGATGGTTTAGTTGAGATTGAGAAGCAATATGCTTAATCTTAGCTCTTTCTTGAGGACTTCTATAAAAATCTTTTTTGTTTTTTATAAAAATATTTTCTTTTTCCTGTCCTCTTTTTTCAAATAGGGAAATTAGGAAAAGCCCAAAGGATAAAGCACTTAAACTAAAAAAGGAAATTTCATTAGTTTGTAGTACTAAGCTAGTTAATTTATGAACAAAAAACAAAAATAAAGTAATTTTTAAAAGATTTAAAGAAGTTCCAATTTTTTTAAAAATTGGAAATCTTTTTTTGAGGTAATAATTAATTAAAAAAGTTAAAACTAACCAACTTAGAAATTTAATTTCTGGAAACCCCATTTTATTCTTTTAGGTCTTTTTTAACTTCATTAAACTCATTTTCAATTTTCTCTAATCTTTTTCTTAGTTTTTTAATAACACCTGCTCCCTTTTTTACTTTCTTTAACCCTTTTTCAATATCAATATTTTTTTGTTTTTCGAACCAATCAACAATTTCTTCTAATTCTTTTAATGATTTTGAAACATTAACTTTTTCTTTTTTAGTCATTTTTTTTATTTATTTTTTTAACTTTTGATAAGAAGCTTCCGTCATGAAGCTTGGTTTTTATTTTTTGACCTTTTTTAATATTTTTTATTTTTTTAATTATTTTATTGTTTTCGGCAAAAACTATACTATAGCCTAATTCTAAATTTCTTTTTGGATCTAGAGCTTTAAGATATCTTTCTTGATTTGAAATTTTTTCTTTCTTTTTTTCTAATCTTTTTTGGAAAGAGACAATAATTTCTTTTTTGAAATTTTCAACTTCCTCTTTAACAATTCTTTTTTGTCTTTTTAGAATATCGAATATATTTTTTAGATTATTTTTTAATTCTTCAAATTTATTAAAAGTTTGATTGAATCCATATGAAATTCTTTGGATTGATTCCCGAACTAAAGAATTAAAATAATCTAATTCTTTTTCAAATTGAAAAGAAATCTTTTGGCTTAAATTGTCTATTTTTTGTTTTAAAGAATTATTAGATTCTTGAAATTTATTTAAAATTCTTTCTTGGAAAAAAGGAATTCTATCTTCTAATACCTCCCAAGATTTATTAAGGTAAGTTGCAACTGCAGTTGGTGTTGAAACAGAAACATCAGCTACTAAAGAAGCTAAAGGAATATCGACTTCGTGTCCAATTCCGCATAAGGTTGGAATCTTAGAATTAAAAATTGTTCTAACTAGAACTTCATTATTGAATCCCTGTAAAGCTTCAAGACTTCCTCCCCCTCTCATTATTACTAAGACATCTAGGTCAGGCATATTCTGATTAAACCACTTCACTGCTTTAGTCAAAGATTTAGCTGATCTTTCCCCTTCAACAAGAGCGTCCTTAAAAAATAATTTAAAATTTAATTTTTTTAAATTTTTTCTAAAATCGTGAATAACAGCCCCATTTTTAGAAGTTATTACTCCAACCTTTTCAACAAAATTTGGAATCTTTTTCTTCTTTTCAAACAATCCTTCTTTTTTTAATTTCTTTTTTAGTAATTCATAGGCTTTTTTAAAGGCTCCTTCTCCAGCTAATTTAACTTTTCTAATATTTAAATTAAATTTTCCTCTTTTTTTTCGAAGTTCGGGTGTTCCCATAACCTTAACCTTCATTCCATCTTCAAGCTCTAAGCCTAAAGATTGGAGTCTTGAGTAATAAATACTACAATTTAAAAGAGCTTTTTCATCTTTAATATCAAAAAAAACAATTCTATTTTTCCAATTTTTAAGACCTATAATCTCTCCTTCAACCCAAACAGGTTCTAATCGTCCGATTAAAGCATTAATTAATCTAACAAAGTCACTAACACTAAGAACTCTTTTTTCTTCTTTGTGGTAAGGCATTTTAGGACCAGTTTTCTTCTTTTGCCGTTTCTCGACGATATAAACAATAATCACAATCTTTGTTCATTTCCGGGATTTCATCTTTTTTAAGACAGTTATGCATGCTTTCTAAGGTTGGCTCGACCCAACTATCATCTCCTTCATAAGGAATAACTTTAACTTTAAATTCAATTTTTTTATCAAAAGCTTTTTCGTCTTTTTTTCCATTACAATAAACAAAATAAGTTGTATCAGAAACTTTAAATCCATTCTTTCTTAATAGCCACTGATAAACCTCAACTTGTCTTTTATAAGCTATTTGCCAGTCAGCATCTAAGGTAACCTCCTTATTTTTTGAAGTTGCCTTATAATCAGCAACAATTAATTCTTTGTCGGGATTAATCCAGACATCATCAATTGCCCCAGTAATCAAAAAATTAGTTGGCTCATATAAGTGCCGAACTCCTTTCCAATTATCACGCCACTCATTTATTTTTTTATGTT
>CAZXBN010000044.1:0-4009 GCA_964638845.1 uncultured Candidatus Saccharibacteria bacterium | reverse complement strand
ACCGCTAAGACAATCAGAAGCTTAGTTAGAATTGTCGGTCTCAAAAATCACGCTAGAGTAAATCTTAAAATTGAAGAACCTGAAGGTTCTACAAAAGGAAAAAAGAAAGAAAAATCTTCAGATGATGAAGGTTTAGACGATTTAAAAATATAATTATTTACTCTTACTTAAAACAGTGCTATTTTTGATTAATAGTGCTGTTTTTATTTTAAAATGATTCAATTTGACATCTTAACAATTTTTCCGGAAATTTTTGATTCTTTTCTTAATGCAAGCTTATTAAAAAAAGCCCAAGAAAAAAAGTTAATAAAGGTTAAAGTCCACAATTTAAGAAAATGGACCTCTGATAAAAGAAAAACGGTTGATGATAGACCTTATGGGGGAGGTTTTGGAATGGTTTTTAAAATTAATCCAATTTATAAGGCCATCCAAGAAATAAAAATAGAGAATAGTAAAACTATTCTTTTTACTCCAAGAGGTCAAAAATACAACCAAAAAAAGGCTTCTTCTTTAAAAGAATTAGATCAAATTATTTTAATTTGTGGTAGATATGAAGGAGTCGACGAAAGAGTAGCTAAACATCTTGCTGATTTAGAAATTTCAATTGGAGAATATGATTTAATGGGTGGAGAAGTGCCAGCTATGGTTGTTATTGAATCTGTTTCAAGGTTAATTCCTGGGGTAGCAGGAGATAAAGAATGGTTAGACAAAAGAAAGAAAGGGGAAAGTTTTATCGAATATCCTCAGTATACTAGACCAGAAGTTTTTAAAAATAAAAAAGGAGAAAAGTGGAAAGTTCCTGAAGTACTTTTATCAGGAAATCATCAACGAATTAAAGAGTGGAAAAAGAAAAAACAAAAAAAGATTAAAAAATAATTGATATATTGATAAAAATAAATTAAGATATTTAGAGATGGGTGGTTGGCGGAGCAGCTATCGCATCAGTCTGTAAAACTGACGTCTTCGGACTTCGGGGGTGCAAGTCCCTCACCACCCACATTTCTAATTTGCCTGGGTAGCTCAGTCAGTTAGAGCACGTCTTTGGTAAAGACGAGGTCAGCGGTGCAACTCCGCTCTCAGGCTCAGATTATTTAATTAAATTAAAATTATGGCAAAAAGAAAAAAACATTACGTAAAAATGAAATGCGAAGATTGTGGTAAAATTAATTATCGTCTTCATAAATCTAAAGGAGTAGATGGTGACTTAGAGCTTAAGAAATACTGTAAGTGGTGTAAAAAACATACCCAACATAAAGAAGCTTAAAAAAATAATGGGGGCGTAGTTCAATAGCAGAATTTTGGTCTCCAAAACCAATGATAGGGGTGCAAATCCCTTCGCCCCTGCTTTTTAAAAAAATATATGATTTCAATACTAATTGCAGGTTTCGGAGGAGGTGTTATTAGAGGTTTGGTTGGTTTTATCAAACACCAATTTTCTCATAAAGATGTTGGTTTTGATTTAATGTATTTTTTAGGAACTAGTTTTATTTCAGGAGTAATTGGTTTAGTTATTACTATGGCAGTTAAAAGTTTAGGTTTTACTTTACATGGCACCTTTGATCCAGCCATGGCCTTTATTATTGGTTATGCTGGTGGTGATTTTATTGAAAATATTTATAAAATAATCATTAAACAATCATCTATTTATAAAAAACCAAAATGAATTTTAAAAAAATTTTAAAAACTCCGATTTTTATTACAGGACTAATATTAGTTCTTTTATTTTTACTTTTTAATTTTTTTGATTCTAATAAAGAAGAAAATAAAAATTTTGAAATTGTAATTAGAAAAGATATAACTGAAAAAGTAGCTGCTTCTGGTCAAGTTACTCCTTTAAAAAAAATAGATTTACAATTTGAAACTCAAGGTAGGGTAGAGCAAGTTAAAGTTAATACCGGACAAGAGATTAGTTTAAACGATACCTTAATTACTTTAGAGAATAAAAATACTGAATTTGATGTTTTATCAGCTCAAGCTGCTAAAAAAATTGCTCAAGCTAATCTTGATCAAGTTTTGTCTGGAGCAACTTCGGAAGAAATTAAAGTTTATAAAAGTTCAGTTAAAAAAGCTGAAGCTGATATTAATAATTATCAAAATTCAATTAAAAATGCAGAAATAAGTTTAGAGAATACAAAAGAAAGCTCTCGAGCAAATATTCGAAGTTCTTATGAAGATGCTTTAAATACGCTCTCAGACTCCTATATTAAAGCCTTTAATGCCTATAGAGTTGTTGAGGATTTACAAAGAGATTATTTTCAATCTAATAGTCAGGAAGGCTTAAAAGTAAAACAAAATAAAAATTATTTTAAAAAAGATTTAGAAGATCTTGATTATTATTTAAGTCTGGCTGAAAGTGAAAACTACTCTGATATCGATACTGCTTTAAAGAATTTTAAAAACCTTTTAAATCAAGTCAAGGAAGAATTAAAAAATATTAGAGACGTTGTTGAAAAACCTCCATATAGAGATTCAGTTTCTAGTTCTGATCAGACATCATTAAAAAATCAACAATCCTATATTATTACTGCTTTATCTAATGTAGTAGATGCTCAACAAGATATAAGTTCAACTAAAAATACTAATCAATCAAATATAGATTCAGCAAAAACAACCTTAGACTCAGCTAAAAGCTCATTAGAATCAGCAGAAGCTAATCTTGAATATAATCAAAATAAATTAAACGAATTAAAGGCTAAAGCTCAAGATTATGAAATTAATTTATATGAAGGAAAACTAGAGCAAGCAATTGCTTCTTTAGGGCAAGCTCAAGAAAACTACAATAAAACCATTTTAAAATCTCCGTGTAATGGAATTGTTGCTGATTTAGATATTGAAGAAGGAGAAATAGCCAAATCAACAGATATTGTTTCTTCATTAATTTGTCAGAATTCATATCAAATTGAAGCTGAAATTCCTGAAGCTGATATTGGAAAAGTAGACTTAAAAGATAAGGTTTCTATTTCTTTAGATGCTTTTCCAGATAAAGAATTTACTGGTTTTGTAAATGAAATTGATCCAGCTGAAACAACAATTCAAGGAGTTGTTTATTATAAAATTAAAATAGTTTTTAATGAGTTTGATTCTCGAATAAAGCCAGGAATGACAACTGATATTGATATTATTACTAATCAAAAAGAGGATACTTTAACTATTCCTCAAAGGTTAATTATTAGAAAGAACGATCAAGAAGTAGTTAAAGTTTTAGAAGGAGAAAAAACTAAAGAAAAAGTAATTCAAACTGGAATTACTAACAATCAAGGAGAGATTGAAATAATTTCTGGATTAGAAGAAGGAGATAAAATAGTTAGATGATTGAATTAAAAAATCTCTATAAAACTTATACAAATGGAGAAGTTAAAACTCGCGTTTTAAAAGGCTTATCTTTTAAAGTTAAATCTGGTGAATTTGTCGCCATTAAAGGAGCTTCTGGTTCTGGTAAGTCAACCTTGATGCACATAATGTCTTTATTGAACAGACCAACTAAAGGAAGTTATTTTTTTCAAGAAAAAAACGTTACCTCTTTTTCTGATCAAAAATTAGCTCAAATGAGAAATAAAGAAATGGGGTTTGTTTTTCAATCTTTTTTTCTAATGAGAAGAATGAGTGTTTTTGAAAATATTCGATTACCCTTGCTTTATAATAAAAAAGACATACCAGAGAAAAAAGAAGAAGAATTAGTTAATAAGGTAATAGAACAGGTTGGTTTACCACATCGAAAAGAATATTATCCAAACCAACTCTCAGGAGGAGAAAAGCAAAGAGTTGCTATTGCTCGAGCCCTTGTGAACAATCCAAATATTGTTTTTGCTGATGAACCAACTGGTAATCTCGATTCAAAAACTGGCAAAACAATTATGGTCTTATTACAAGAACTCAACGAGCAAGGACATACTATTATCATGGTTACTCATGAAAAGTATACATCTCAGCACGCTAAAAGAATTATTGAATTAAAAGACGGAAAAATTATTAACGATAAACAAGTTAAGAAAAGGTTGATTGCTAAAGA
>CAZXBN010000043.1:0-4026 GCA_964638845.1 uncultured Candidatus Saccharibacteria bacterium | reverse complement strand
AGAATATTGCTTTTTAAGATTTTTAATTTTTACCATTTTCCATTTGTGATAATTTCTTCGATAAATTTAGGAGAGCCCCCCATTATACTATAAACATCGCCGTTTTCTTGAAAAAAATATACATCCATATTAATTAGGTCTGGATTTTCTCTTGTAACTACTGTTTCTTTGTTTTTTAATTGGTGGATTTTAAAGTCATGACTTATACCAAAATCTTCGAAAGCTTTATTGGCCCAGCTTTTTAAATCTGAGACTTGATAGTTGTTTTTAAACTTATTTATCATTATATATCTGGTTTCTTGTGTTTTTCCCTCCATCTCTATGGTCGAAACTATATATCCTTTGTTTTTTTCTTCATTAATATATTCTAGATATTTTATCCCTCCCCATTTTTCAGGAGCTATAAAGCTATAATTATCGATTTGGTTTTCTATTTTATATTTTCCGGCTAGCGTTTTAGTAACTTTTATTTTTTCAGGGAGGTTTTTATTAACTTCTATTAACTCTTCTTGCTGCTTATTCCAATAAAAGACAACACCAACAATTAAAATCAAAAAAAATAATATAAAAACTAAGATTTTTTTATTCATTATTTAAATTTTTTAAGATAAATTTAATATTTTTTACTCAAACAACTTAAGCTCTTACCAATCTCCACTAGTAATTATCTCTTTAATAAAGTCTTCAGATTCACAAGTAACTAGATAAATATTGTCTTCTTTTTGAAAGAAAGAAACATCAATTCCCATTAGACCACCAACTTCTTTGCTAGTTACTGTTTTAATACCTTTAATTTCTTTTTCTGAAAATTCTCCCTTTAAGTCAAAAGCATCAAAGAATAAATTAGCTTGATTTAAAAGATTAAGGTTTGGTTTGCTCTCAATTTTAACAATAGCTACAACTTTTCCTTTTGGAGCTTCTCCTTTTACATTGATACTTGAAAATTTATAACCTTTACTTTCTCTTTGATTGATATATCTTACTTCTTTTATTGTTTTCCATTCTTCGGGAGCTTTAAAGTTGTACTTATCTATCTTGTTGTTAATCTTATAATTTCCAAATAATGTTTTTGTTATCTCTATCCCTTCGGGAAGAGAACTATTGATCTCTTTGATTTCTTTTTGGTTTTTCCAATAAAAAAAGCCAAAAATTACTAAAATAGTTAAAATTCCAAAAATTAATTTTTTATTTGTTTCCATATTATTATTTTATTACAAATTAAATTATTTTTCCAATCTTAACCCTTGACTTTTTTGAAATTCGTGTTTAAATCGGAAGTAGAACGTTATGAGACCAATAGATGAAGAATTTGTTGAATCTCTTGCTTCATACATCAATATAATGAAGCGGGAGAATATTGATAGTATTAGCGTTAGCTATAGTGATACTATTGATCTAGAAGCAGTTTTAAAAAAAATTGAAAAAAAGTATCCTCTTTTTAAATTTGAAAAGGATACTTGTCAAAGAATCAAAACTTCAAAAAAAGATGTTTTTGAAGTTTTGGATAGTTTTTTTGAAGTTTACCCTGAAGCAGTAATAACGTTTCAGGGAAAGAAAAAGAAAGATTTTCTCAAGACAATCGAGAAAATCGAAGAAAAAGGGTTTGAAACTCTTCTTATTACAGAAGAGGATCAAACTGAATTAAGGGTGGGAAAATGAGTAAAAAAAATAGTATAGAAAGGATTTTGCAAAATGCAAAAACCTTTCTAAACAAAAGGTCTTCAGTGAAATTTTCGAGTAATTTCACTGAGGCAGAAGAAGATTTTGAAAAACTTCAAAATCTTGCTGAAAAGCAAGGTCTTGAAGTGAAAAAAGTCCCCAGTAAGGGGCAATTTAAAAACCGGATCATTATCCGGTTAAAGCAGTGACCGTTGTAATTTAACGGTCTTTTTTTCTTGACAAAAAAATAAAATTTAGCAATATAAAAAATAGTGATCGTTAAATGTCATTAAAAATTTCAATTTTCGAAAAGAGCTTAAAAGCTCTTGAAGAAAAAAAGATTGATAAATTTGTTTTTCCCTTGAGTGCAATAAGGGAAAAACTGGATGAAATTGAAAGTAAAGAAGAGACTTTTCTTTTTATTGCTGATCTTTTCGATGATCAGCTAATTATTGTAAGAAATATAGGCGTTTCTAGAGAAGTCTATAGAATATTACAAGAAATTTTAAAAGAAAGAGTGGGTTGGTGTTTTATTACTCTTTCTTTAAATAAAAAGAAAATCGAAGAATTAAAAAAACAGTACCCAAATCTTCACTTTGAAAAGCAAGGAGAGAATACTGTTTTCGTCAAAAAGAAATAATCACGACTGCAATAATTTAAGCAGTCTTTTTTTATTGAATATTTAAAACTTCAACTTCAAAAGTGAGAGTTGAATTTGGAGGAATAATATATTCACCTAATTGGTTTTTCATTCCACTTTCTCCGTAAGCAAGACTTGGCGGAATAATTAATTTTCTTTTTCCTCCAACTTTAACTCCTTCCATTCCTTTATCCCAGCCTTTAATTACTTGATTGATGCCAAGAGTAAAAACAAAAGGATTGTTTCTGTCATAACTTGAATCAAATTTAGTTCCGTCTTCTAACCAACCAGTATAATGAACAGTTAATTTATCTTTTTCTTTTGCTTCTCTTCCAGAACCTACTTCTAAAACTTCTATTTTTAAATTATTGTTTTCTTTTTCTTGATCTTTTTGAAAATAGAAATAAGAACCAACAATTAATAAAACCACAATAATTGATATTAATATTTTATTCATTTTTTTTAATTATTTTTTTATTATTTTAATTATATTATTTTTTTTATTTTTTTTGAAGTTTTTTACTTTGACCAAGTTAATTTTTTTTGTTATTATTTACTAATTAAACAAAAGTATTTAAAGATACTTTTTTTATAACATTATGACTGAATTTGATTTTAATAAAAACTATCTCTTACAACTCACCAATGAGGTCTACCGAATCACTTTACTCTTTCCAAAGAAAGAGCCTTTACGTTATAAGATGCGAGAAGTAAGTAATGAAATACTTGCTAATTTTATTAGTTTATCTCAAGAAAGAAAACAAAAAAGAAAAATTGATTTAGCAAAAGAATCTCATAAAAAAATAAAAATTCTTGAAAGTTTTCTTGACGTTGCTAGATCGCAAAGCTGGGTAAGAAATTCTGACCTATTAAATCTTCAAGAAGATTATGATGAATTAAAAGATAAAATTGATAGTATTGATGTAATTGTCGGAAGAGGTGAAAATAAAAAAAGAGATGTTGGAAAAGCTACTCATGTTCCAATTACAGAAGTAAAAGAATCTGTTGTTTCGGGAGAGAGTAATAATAATTTTGAAAAAGGAAAAAGCCAAGATATCTTATTATCAAACAGACAAGAAAAAATATTAAGAATTTTAGAAAAAAAAGATAAAGCCCAGGTTCATGAAATGAAAAGTTATTTTCCAGATATTAGTAAAAGAACACTAAGAAGAGATTTAAAAGAATTATTAGAAAATTCAGTTATTGAAAGAAAAGGACAAAGAAGTAATACCTTTTATGAAATTAAGCAAGCATAGGACAGTCGGACACCTTATGACATACCCTGACATTGAAAAAGGCTTAGGACAAAGTCGGACAGGACAAAAAATAGGTGTCGGACAAATAAATTACCTATCGGACATAAATTAAAATTAAAGAGTTAAATAAAATTAATGACAAATAAAAGAGAAAAATTTGGTAAAATTTACGACGAGAAAATCGATAAGATTTACCGATTTATTTTCTTAAAAGTTAATTCTAAGGAAAAAGCAGAAGATATAGCTTCTGAAACTTTTTCGAGAGCTTGGACTGTTTTTAAAAACGAGGATAAGGAAATTAAAAACGTAAATGCTTTTCTTTATAAGATAGCTAAGAATTTGGTTATTGATCATTATCGTGCTAGCGACAATATGACAACTGTCCCAGCTGATGACATTCCAATTGTCGATGATGACCAGGACATTGAAAAGGAAGCTTTTGTTAGTTCTGACATGAGGAAAGTTAGGACG
>CAZXBN010000042.1:0-4457 GCA_964638845.1 uncultured Candidatus Saccharibacteria bacterium | reverse complement strand
ATCGAAGCAGCTTTTTTTTGAGCCTTTTTAATAATCTTATCAGCTTTTTCTTTTTCTTTTCCAATTCTTTTTTGAATTTTTGCTTCAATTGTTTCCCAATCCTTTTTAGCTATTAACTGTCGAGCATAATAACCTAAAAGAATTCCAACAGAAAAAGCAGAAATTCCTGTAAATAAAAAATTTGTATAATCCATATTTTTTAAGATGGAATGAACCTTTCGTACTATTAGTACTTAAAATAGGCCTAAACTTAGATAGACCGACAATTTAAAGCAAATATTTTAAGTTTTGTAAGATACATTTATAAGTTTAATTTAAAATTTAAGTTATCATTCTATTCTAGAAAAAATAATACGAAATAATCCAAAATCCAAAGTTATCTTTTTAATCCTTTAATAATAAATATTAACTCTTTTTAAATTATAACAGAAGATTCTTCTAAAATCAAAAAACACCACTTTCAAAGTGGTGTTTATTTAATGTAATCTTTTTTTAGCTAAATAAGTCAGCAATGACAGAAGGAACTCCTTTTGCAAACAAAATAATAGCTAAGGCCACAACCGTCCAAAGAATAATTCCCTTTGCTCTTTTTAGAGAATCAGGACTGTCTTGTTTGGTTAATAATAAGAATCCAGCATAAATTATTAAGATTGGAGCAACCGCAAATGCAGTTGTAGCTAAAAAAGTCATTAACTGATCAGCTAGTTCTCCTAAATTAGCGGTATCACCAAAAGGGTTTTGTAGGTTAATAGGTTCAGATCCTGCTCCTTCTTCTCCTTCTTCCGGACTTTCTTCAATCCATGCTGATTCTTCGGTTGCAAAATTATTTCCTTCTACGAAGTCACTATTATTAGAAGAGTCTTCGGCTTCTGCTATAAGTCCCCATTCATATTCTGTTCCAGGATTCAAACCTTTTAAACTAAATTTGTAAGCAGTATAGGTTGCTGTTGATTCTGCTTCGTCTTCGTTCAAAATAGTTGGATATTTAACACTCCACTCAGAAACAGTTGAAGTTGCTTCTTTGTAAAATAATTTAAATCTTTCTAATGTTCCGCCACCTTCCTCGGGTTGAGTCCATTCAAAGGTTCCATTAATTTGTTGGACATTAGTTACGTTTAAATCCTCCGGGTTTGCTAATTTAGCAAAACAATTGTTAGCGGAAAATAAAACAATCAAAACAAAAAAGATTTTTAAAATATTTTTTTTCATAATTTATTATTTAAATAATATCATATTTGTTATTCTATTGTCACCCAAGCCGTTGAACAATAATCTTCAGATTTTCCATCAGAGACTATTACTTCTGGTTCAAAAATATCTTTTTTTGAATATTGATGGGTTGGGTTTTTCTGGGTTGAAGTTTGATTGTCTCCAAAATCCCAATAAAAACTTAACTCATCTTTATCAATGTCGCTTGCCTTAACTTCAAACTGTATTTCAGTACTTGTTGTTCCAGAAGTTGGGAGTGCTCTACATAGGCTAATTTGAGGAGAGCTGTTTTGTTTTACTTCAAGCTCTTCGCTCTTTGTCCAATTTCCAGCTGTATCTCGACAATAGGCAAAAACATAGTTTTTTCCTTCTGAAGAAATCGAAACTTCTTTTTCTAAAAAACAATTGTTTTTACATTCTGGTTTTAAAAGGTCCATTTTTCCTTTTTTTTCTTCATTTAAATAAAGCAAACAACCAGTAATTTCGATATTGTCTTCAGTCTTCACTTTAAAGTTATAGGTTTTTTCGTCTTTTTTTTTAATATCTGCTTGATTAATGGTTGGTCCAGTAAAATCAATATTGTAAGATTTGATAGAGAATTCTTCTTCTCTTGGTGTATAAAAATTACCAGCCTTATCTTTACAGCTTACATAAATCCAACAACTATCTTTTCCTTCAAATCTACAATCCCCTTCTGGCCCAACCGTAATTGTTTGGTAGTCGTTGCATTTTCTTTTTTTCCATCCTGAACTAGTTACTTCTCCGTTAGAATCAAAAGAAAATACTTGATAAACACAAGAACCTTTTTTTAAGCCTGATTGACCATCTTCATCAATGACTTGAATCTTAAAATCATTGTTGTACCAAAGATTAGTTGGAGGAGACACTATCTGAGAAACGGGGGTAATATCATCTTCTTTATAATATTCTTTTTCTTGTTCTTCTGTAATAATAATTTCTTTTTCAGAAAAGAAATAAAAATAAATAAAAAGCCCTATACCAATAAGGGCTATTGTAATTAACCAAAACTTTTTAGATTTCCAAAACTTTGGCATTTAAATTACTTAATTTTGCTTTTAATGACTTTATCTATAACTCCGTATTTTTTAGCTTCTTTTGCTGAAAGATAGAAATCTCGGTCAGTATCTTTTTCAATTTTTGAAGCTTTTTGTCCAGTATGTTTAGAAAGAATTTTATTAACTCTTTTCTTTAAATTCATAACATGTTCAGCAGTAATACTAATTTCAGTTGCTTGTCCGCCAACTCCATTGGCAGCAACTTGATGAAGCATAATTTGAGCATTAGGTAAGGAAAACCTTTTCCCTTCTTCACCAGCAGCTAATAAAACGGCAGCCGCAGAAGCAGCTGAACCAACACAAACAGTTGAAACTGGACACTTAATATATTGCATTGTGTCATAAACAGCCAAAGCAGAAGATAAAACTCCACCGGGAGAATTAATATAAAGTTGAATATCCTTTTTATTATTTTTTGAATTTAAAAATAGCATTTGAGCAATAATAGAATTTGCCAAATTACTATTAATTGGTCTTCCCAGAAAAACAATTCTTTCTTCTAAAAGTCTTGAATAAATATCATATGCTGTTTTTCCTCTTTTTGTTTTTTCAATAACAGTAGGTACTAAGTTCATTTTTTTAAAAATTATTTTTTATTTTTTTTCTTTTTTCTCTTCAACCTTTTCTTCTTTATCTTCTTCTTCTTTAGCCTCGTCTTCTTTAGCTTCTTCTTGACCTGGTTTTTCAACATCAATTTTCCAACCAGTTAATTTAGCGGCTAATCTTACATTTTGTCCATTTTTTCCAATGGCTAATGAAAGCTCATTTTCAGGAACAATAACTAAAGCTTTATTTTTAGGAAGAATTTTAATTTCTAAAACTTCGGCTGGGCTTAAAGCATTGGTTATATATTCTTTTGAATCTTCAGAATATTCAACAATATCAATTTTTTCTCCTCCTAGTTCGTTAATAACAACTTGAACTCTTGTCCCTCTTTGTCCAACAGCTGCCCCGATTGGATCAATATTTTCATCTTTTGATTCAACTGCTATCTTACTTCTTGATCCTGGTTCTCGAGCAATAGACCTAATTTCAATTAAACCCTCGGCAATTTCAGGAACTTCTAATTCGAATAATCTAGAAACTAATTTTGGATAAGACCTAGATAAAAATATCTTTGGACCTCTAGATGTTTTTTCAACTTCTTTAATATAAAATTTTAATCTTTGGCCTGGTTTGTAAAATTCACCAGGGATTTGTTCTGATTTTGTTAATATTCCTAAGGTTTTACCAATATTAATTAAAATATTAGAACCTTCTATTCTTTGAACGGTTCCAGTAATCAATTCTCCTTCTTTGTCTTTATATTTTTGGAGAACAGCATTTTTTTCTGCTTCTCTTATTCTTTGGATAATAACTTGTTTTGCTGTTTGAGCGGCAATTCTTCCAAATTCAGTTTTGCTTTCTAAAGGAATTTTAAGATCTTCTCCTGGTTCAATGTCAGAATCTATTTCTTTAGCTTCTTCTAACATAATATATCTTTTTGGTTTAAAAAAGATTTTTTGTTCTTCGTCACTATCTTCTTTGTATTTTTCATTTTCTATTTCTTCTTCAGAATAAATCATGTCTTCAGTAACTACTTGCTTAACCTTCCAAAAATCAGCTTTTCCTGTTTCAGGATCAAATTCAGCTTCGATATTTTCACCTTTTTCACCGTAATCTTTTTTATAAGCAGCAGCTAAAGCATGTTCAACAAACCCGACAATTTTTTCGGGTTCAAAGTTTTTTTCTTGAGCAAGTCTATCAATTGCTTTTGTTAGTGTTTTTAAGTTCATATTTCTGATTTTAACAGATTAATTTTTATGAGTAAAGAAAAAAGCCTTTAAAATAAAGGCTTTTTAAAATCAAATTATCTTTTTTTACTATAAAGGAATATTGCCATGTTTTCTAGCCGGTCTTTCCTCTCTTTTATTCTCTAGGGCTTCTAATGACTTAATTAATATCTCTCTTGTTTCTTTTGGTTTAATAATCATATCAACTTGTCCTAATTTAGCAGCATGATAAGGACTTAAATAATTATCTTTAAGTTTTTTAACTTTTCTTTCTTTGTAAGTTTCTGGTTGTTTGCTGCGAGCAATATTTTTTCGGTAGATAATTTTAACGGCTTGTTCTGGCCCCATAACGGCAATCTCAGCAGTTGGCCAAGAGATAACAGTGTCATAGCCTAACTTT
>CAZXBN010000041.1:0-4598 GCA_964638845.1 uncultured Candidatus Saccharibacteria bacterium | reverse complement strand
AGCATTTGATGTTTCGGTAAACAAAAAGCAATAAGATTGTTTTTCCCCTCGACCGATTCTTCCTCTAAATTGATAAAGCTGTGATAATCCGAATCTTTCTGCCCCTTCAATAATCATAATGGTTGCATTAGGAATATCTATTCCTACCTCTATTACCGAAGTAGTGATTAAAATATCTATTTTTTTATCTCTAAATTTTTTCATTATCTTTTCTTTTTTTTCTGCCTTCATTTTTCCATGAAGAGTTTCTATTTTTAGTTTTGGAAAAACTTTTTTAGATAATTCTTTGTATTCTTCTTTTACTGCTTTTGCTCCTGACCATCTTTTAGTTGTGCTTTTAGCTTCAATTCTAGGGCAAAGGATAAAAGCCTGTCTTCCTTTTTTAATTTCTCCTTTAATAAAGGTATAAACCTCTTTTCTTGCTTTCGGGGGAACTACTTGGGTCTCTATTCTTTTTCTTCCTTTTGGCATTTCATCTATTAAAGAAAGGTCTAAATCTCCATAAATACTAATTGCTAAAGTTCTTGGAATTGGGGTTGCAGTCATTGAAAGTAAGTGGGGAATTATTCCTTCCTTTTGGCAAAGTTTTGCTCTTTGGTTTACCCCAAAACGATGTTGTTCATCTAAGACAACTAAAGCTAGTTTTTTAAATTTAACCTTTTTTTGGATTAGGGAGTGAGTACCAATGACTAAATCTAACTTTCCTTTTTCAATCTTTTTTAAAATATTCTTTTTAGAAACTTTTTTATTGTTAATAATTGCATCTTCTCTGGTTAAAAGACCAATGTTTATCTTTTTCCATTTTTTGTTTTTTAAAAGTTCTTTAATTGTTTTGAAATGCTGTTTAGCTAAAATTTCTGTTGGAACCATAAAGGCTACTTGTTTGCTAGAAAGAACAACATTTAAAATTGCAATTGTAGCAACAACTGTTTTTCCAGAACCAACGTCTCCTTCTAGAAGTCTGTTCATTGGTTGATTTTTTTTAAGGTCTTGAATTATTTCCCAAGAAGACTTTTTTTGAGATTTTGTTAATTCAAAGGGTAGTGAATTAACAAACTCTTTTGTTTTTTTATGATAAGGAATAGAGATAGCTTTTTCTTGTTTTAGTTCTTCCCTTCTTTTTAAAACATAAATTTGAGTTAAAAGAAGTTCTTGAAAATCAAATCTTTGTTTTGCTTTTTCAGCTAATTTTAAAGAATCTGGGAAATGGATTTGTTTTAAAGATTTTCCAATTGGTATTAAACTTGTTTCTTTTTTAACTTGTTCGGGAAGAGGATCTCTAATTCTATCTTCGAATTGATTTAGAAGGGGTTTTAGGATGTATCTAATCCATCTGGATGAAACTCCCTTTGTTGTAGGGTAGATAGGGATTATTCTTCCAGTGTGGGTTGTCTTAGGGTCTTCTTTGTTTTTTATTTTTTCATGAATTGGATTAGATAAATAAATTTCTTTTTTCTTTTTTCTTTTTCTTATTTTCCCAGCAAGATAAACAAAGTTATCTTCTTTTAAGCTATTAGTTAGATAAGGCTGATTAAACCAAGTCACTTTTATTTTTCCGGTTTTATCTTTAATAGTGGCTTTTGTTATTGTCATTCTTTTTTTCCAAGTCACCATATTTTCAATCTTTTCTATTTTTCCTTTAATACAAACATCTTCTCCTACTTCTACGTCTTTAATTGGGGTAATATTTGAAAAATCCTCATATCGATGAGGAAAATGAAACAATAAGTCTCTGATTGTTTTTATTCCTAACTTTTTAAGTTTTTTTGTGTATTTTTTTCCAACTCTAGGAACTTTTTGAATTGGGGTATATAAATTCATGTGTCCTCAGAAAGATTCGAACTTTCATCTGATGCTCCGCAAGCATCTGTTCTATCCGTTGAACTATGAGGACTTTAGTTTAAAATAACATAAAAGATTTATTATTTCTATTGGTTTTTTTATTGAAAAGATGTAAATATTAATATAATATTCTTTTAGTAGGAAGGGTGTGACGAATGGCAAGTCAGCAGTTTGCTAAACTGTAACCGTGTCAAAAGCGGCCTGTGGGTTCGAGTCCCACCCCTTCCGCAAAAGAGACTGGAGGGGTGTTCCGAATTGGCAAGGAGCCAGTCTTGAAAACTGGTGTCCGCAAGGGCATGTGGGTTCAAATCCCACCCCCTCCGCTTTAAAATAAAATAAAAAAATGAATAATTTTTTAAAATTAATTATTTCAATATCTTTACCTCTTTTAATTGGGTTTACTAGTTCTTTTATTACTCCTGACTTTACTGACTGGTATTCTACTCTTGATAAACCTTTTTTTAATCCACCTAGTTGGCTTTTTGCTCCTGTTTGGACTATTTTATATATTCTTATTGGTTATTCTTTCTATTTAATTTGGAAAGATAAAAGCTTGATAGAAATTGAATCAGTTAGTTTTATTTATTTTATTCATTTAGGGCTAAATTTTTTATGGAGTCCTTTATTTTTTGGTTTAAGAAATCCTGATATTGCTTTTGTTGAATTGTTTTTTCTTTTAATGTCTATTTTTTATTTGATTTTGAAGTTTTATCAGATTAATAAAAAAGCGGGTTATTTGTTGTTGCCTTATCTTCTTTGGGTTTCATTTGCCGGTGTTTTGAATTTTTCAATTGCAATTTTAAATTGACATCGAAAAAAAGTTTTAATAAAATTTAAACTAATGAATAAAAGACAAAAACAAGAAGAACTTCTTCTCAACTCAGCTTAGCTGAGGGTGTTTTTGTTATTTTAGTAAAAACCTCAGCTGAAAAGTTGAGTTTTTTATTTAGTTCTTTAAAAGATGATTACTATGCGAATAGAAAAGAAAGAAAGACTACGAATTGAAAGTCTTCCTCTTGGCTCTTTAAAAGTCGGAGCCTTAAGAGGAGGTTGCTTTGTCATTAATTCAAAGGAGATAGCAGAGATTAAGAAATATATTGAAAAAACTTGTTTCTCCATAGCTGGAAAAGAATTTAAAAAAATAACTGGTTTTTTTAGAGCTGATTTAGTCCCTGATATAGAAAGTGGGGAGCTAAAGGTAAAAGGGGTTTATGAAATCAATGGCAAATCTCCTGAATGTATAGCAGCTTCTGCTGCCTGGAATCATTATTTTCCAGATGCAATTCATCCATTAATAACAAGTAAATTAGCTTACCATCTTAAAAAACTTGGGAAAATTTATTTCTTACAAGGGGATGGGATGTTAAAAAGAAATTGGGGTAATTTTCTTTTTAATTGTTTGAAGGAGGATGGAGTTGATATCAGTAAGGTTTCTGTTAATCAACTTGAAAAAACCAAAGATGGTAATCTTTGGATTTGGGGAGATTTAAGACCAAAAAGTAAATACAATGAGTTTAATAAAGAAGAAGAAAAAAAGATTCTTCAATTTATTAAAAAGTATGATAATTATTTTAATACTATTCCTGTTTTAGAGGATAATGATTTGGTTAATAAAAAGAATATACCAAATAATTTTCTTGTTTCTAAAAATAAGGAAAAAATATTAAATAATAAAAATAAATGGGTTTTAAAACCTTTTGATGGGGCTTCTGGTAAAGATATTATTTTTGGAAAACTAATATCTGAAAAAGAATGGAAAAAAATAATCAGCAATATGAATGGCTCATATGTTGCTTCCCCATTTCAAGAGCTACCAACTGTTAAAATTCCTGATATTGGAAAAATGGTTATTGATTTTAATTCAGCCTTCTGGTTAGAAAATGGGAAAATAGACTATCTTTATTCTTTAATTAGAATGGATAAAGCTGAAAGGTATCGAAAAACCTTGACGATTAATGTTGCGCAGGGTGGCGGTCTCGCCGGGATCGTTAAAGAAGAACATTAGGAGAATAAATAATTTAATTCTCCTCTTTTTTTTACTATAATAACTAATCATGAAAGAAATACTTAAAAAATTAATTAGCTTTAAATCCATTTCACAAGACAGAGAAGAAAATAATAGAATTTTAAATTGGGTCAAAGATCAAATTAAAGACTTACCTTTATTTTTTAATGAGGTTGAATCTAATAAAGTTAAATCTTTAATTGTAACTACTCAAAAAACAAAAAAGCCAAAATTATTTTTAATGGCTCATCTAGACGTTGTTCCTGGTTCTGACGAGCTTTTTAAAGCTAAAATCAAAAACGGAAGATTATATGGTCGAGGAGCTTCTGATATGAAGTTTGCAACAGCCTGTTATTTAAAGCTTTTAAAAGATTTAGGAAAGGATTTAAAAAATTATAACTTTGGGATTATTTGGACGACTGATGAAGAGGTAGGGGGGTTGAACGGAACTAAAGCAGTCAAAAAGGCTGGTTATAAGGCTGATGTCTATTTTTTACCAGATGGAGGAAAAAATTGGAATATTGAAAATGAGGCCAAAGGAGTTTGGCATTTAAAAATCAAAGCTAAAGGAAAATCAGCTCATGGTTCTCGACCTTGGAAAGGAAAGAATGCAATTGAAAAATTAATGAATTTTTTAATTGAACTTAAAAAACATTTTCCAATAGGTAAGGATAAAAAACATTATCACCGAACTTTAAATATCGGGAAAATAAAAGGTGGGGAAGCAACTAATAAAATTCCTGACTATGCT
>CAZXBN010000040.1:0-4602 GCA_964638845.1 uncultured Candidatus Saccharibacteria bacterium | reverse complement strand
TCAAAAAGCAAAAGATAATTTTGATCAGGCTTTACATTTTTTGATGAATATTTTGAATTGGTAATAATTCACCATTCTTAATACATTTAATCACCTCAAAACTATCCGGAAATCTCTGAGCCAACTCCATGTAAGATTTCAAAGCATTTTCTAAGTGTTTAATATCTAACTCATGAATATCTTGTTTTTTATCTCCTAGAAAAGCTGCTTTCTTTTTCTTTTTTTCTTCATCTTTAACTTTACCTGATAATTCTCGAGCGATATCAGCTGAAGTTTTTAAAATAAAAACTTTATCTGGTTGAGGAATTTTAAAAACATTATACTCAAGATCATATAACCATTTTAAAAAATGAGTTCTTTTTTCTGAATTATCAATTTTACCTCCTTGATGACCAGCGTTTGAAGAAACATATCGATCGGCAATTACAATCCTCCCCTTCTTTAACCAGTCTCTTATTTGAAAAGAAGCATCATAACGATCACAAGCAAAAAAAATAGAAGCTCGATATGGGCCTACCTTTTTCGAACTTCCATAATCCCCCCTTAAATAATTTTCAATTAATGCAGAACTATTTTTTCCATATTGTGGAAAGCTTATTTCTTCTACTTTCTCTCCTTTGTCTTTTAGATATTTTTTAAAAAGTTTAGTTTGGGTTGATTTACCTGAACCATCAATCCCTTCAAATATAAAAAATTTCCCCTTCCTTTTATTTTTCATTTTTTTTGTTTTGATCATCACCATATTTATATTGATCATCAAGCATATCTTTTTTCTGCCAACCTTTAATCCAGTCTGAAACCTTAAAAATTTTAAAATCGCCGCTTTCAAGCGAACAAACCACCTTTTTAAGACCAGCATTAATAACCATTTTTTTACAAATAAAACAAGGAAAAAAATTAATTGGTTTTCCTTGCTCTCTCTCAGCATATAAAAACATGTCACCATTTAAAGTACTAACCCCTGATCTTGCAGCATTAATAATTGCGTTTTGTTCAGCATGAACACTTCTACATAATTCATACCTTTCTCCGTGAGGAATATTTAACTTTCTTCTTAAACAGTTCCCTCTTTCAAAACAATCTTTTGTTCCTCTTGGAGCTCCGATATAACCTGTTGAGATAATAGAATCATTATTTACAATAACTGCCCCCCCTTTAATACTTAAACAAGTAGATCTTTGAGCTACTTGTTTAGCAATACCAAGATAATATCTTTTTTTAGAGGGTCTTTTTTTATCCATAAGAAACTATTTTTTAACTTTAATCCCCATGTTTTTAGCAGTTGCAGCAATAATTTTTTTAGCCTTCTCAATGTCTTGAGTATTAAGGTCAGGCATTTTCTTTTTAGCAATTTTTTCTAATTGCTGATCAGTTATTTCTCCAACCTTTTCCTTATTAGGCTCACCTGATCCTTTTTCAATTCCAACTGCTTTTTTAATTAAATAAGAACTTAAAGGTTCTTTAATTTTTAAATCATAACTTCTGTCTTTATAAATAGTTATCTCAGTTGGAATAATTCCTTCTTTATCTTTAGTGGCATTATTAAATTTTTGGCAAACTTCTGACATATTTAATCCATGTGGAGCTAATGCTGGACCAACAGGAGGAGCAGGATTTGCTTTACCAGCTGGAATCTGTAATTTAACTATAGTTTTAATTTCTTTAGGCATATTTTTTAATTTTAAAGTTTTTTAATTTGAAGAGAGTCTAATTCGACCGGTGTTTCTCTTCCAAACATATCAACTAATACTTTAATTTTTTCTCTTTCTTCATCTATTTCAGAAACTTTTCCTTCGAATCCCTTAAAAGGACCATCAACAATTTTAACTAATTCTCCCGGCTTAACCATAATTTTAGGTTTCGGTTCTTCAATTTTCATTCTTTCTAATAAATGACTCATTTCTGTTTCCGAAACAGGAACAGGTGTTGTTCCCGACCCTACAAAACCAGTTACATTCGGAGTATTTCTTACAACATACCAAGAATCATCGGTTACTATCATCTCTACTAAAACATAACCAGGATAAATTTTTTCCTCAATTGTTTCTCTTTTTCCGTTTTTAATTTTAATCTTTTTTTCTTTTGGAACAACAACATCAAAAATCTTACCCTCCATATCTAAAGACTTAATTCTTCTTTTTAAGTTTTTAGCAACCGAATCTTCATAACCCGAATAGGTATGTAAAACATACCAATTACGTTCTTGATTTATTTTTTGCTTAGACATTTTTTAAGAAATAAAAATATTTATTAGTTTACCAAATAGATAATCAAGACCCCCTAAAAAAACAGCAACAACAAAAGAAATACTGATAACAGCAACAGTATCTTTTATTGTTTCTTCTTTAGTCGGCCAATCTACTTTTTTCATTTGAACTTTAACTTCATTGAAAAAAGAACCTATTTTTTTAAAAAATTTTGTAATATTCATTTTTTTAAGAATTAAACATCAAGGTTTTCAACCTCATCGGCATAATTTTGTATAAATTTCTTTCTTAAAGCTGCTTCACTACCCATTAATTTATCAAAAATTCTATCAGCTTCTCTTGCATCTTCAACTGTTACTCGAAGTAATTTTCGATTTTCTGGATCCATTGTTGTTTTCCAAAGTTCTTCTGGATTCATTTCACCTAATCCCTTATATCTTTGAATCGATCTATTAACATCACCTAGTTTCTTTAACATATCTAATTTCTCCTTTTCTGTAAAGGCATACAAGGTTTTTCTTCCAGCTTGAATTTTATAAAGAGGTGGACAAGCAACGTATATATAACCCTTATCAATTAACGGTTTAAAATAACGATAAAATAAAGTTAATAATAAAGCTTTAATATGATTACCGTCTGAATCAGCATCACACATAATTACTACCTTATGATACCTCAACTTCTCAATATTGAAATCGTCAGCAATAGCCGTTCCTAAAGCAATAACCAAAGATTTAATTTCATCAGAATTCAACATTCGAGGTAGTCTTGCTTTTTCAACATTTAAAATCTTCCCTCTTAACGGTAAAATTGCTTGAAAGTGACGATCTCGAGCTTGACGAGAACTTCCACCAGCTGACTGACCCTCTACAATATAAATTTCAGATTTTTCAGGTTTTCTTGAAGAACAATTAGCTAACTTACCTGGTAAAGCTAAACCTTTTAAGGTTTTCTTTTTCATGATAGTATCTTTAGCTGCTTTAGCTGCTTCTCTAGCTTTTTGTGTCAAAACAAATTTACGAACTATCTTCTTTGCAACTTTTGGATTTCTCTCTAAAAAATCAAATAATTTATTACCAACTACTTTTTGAACTGCTGTTTGAGCTTCTGGATTCCCTAGTTTTGTTTTAGTCTGTCCTTCAAATTGAGGATCTCCAATTTTAATTGAAACAACAGCTGTTAACCCTTCTCGAACATCTCTTCCTTTAAAATTATCATCACTTTCTTTTAATATTTCGTTTTTTCGAGCATATCGATTAACTGTTCTAGTTAAAGCAGTTCTAAATCCGGTTAAATGAGACCCGCCTTCAATTGTATGAATATTATTAACAAAAGTATTCTCCGAAGATTCATAATCATCGGTATAAACAAAAGCAGTTTCAACAACAATATCTTCTTCTTCCTTATTACAATAAAAAACGTCTTTTTCTAATAAATCCTTATCACCGATTAAATATTTTAAATAAGAATTAATCCCTCCTTCAAAATAAAAAGTATAATCATAAGAAGGGTCTAAGGTTTCATCTTTAAAAATTACTTTTAATCCTTTTGTTAAATAAGCCTGTTGACGAAGATAAGTTTTAATTTTTTTCTTATTAAATTTTAAACTTTTAAAAATTTCAGGATCTGGCTCAAAAATAAGCGTTGTTCCCGATCCTCTACATTTTTCAACTTTCTTTAATTTAGTAACAGCTTTACCTTTTTCATATTCTTGAGCATATCTATAACCATCACGACAAACAATAACTTTAGTGTAAGTTGATAAGGCTGAAACAACTGAAATACCAACACCATGCAAACCACCAGTTGATTTGTAAGCTTTACCGCCAAACTTTCCACCAGCATGTAAAGTAGTCATTATTGTTTCAAGGGCTGACTTTCCTGTCTCCTTATGCTTATCAACTGGAATCCCCCTCCCATTATCTTTAATCTTGATTCTGTTATCTGGTAAAAAAGTAACTTCAATCTCATCACAATGCCCCATAATAGCCTCATCAATACTATTACCTACGACCTCAACAATTAAATGATGTAAACCTTGGGTTCCAGTAGAACCAATATACATTCCAGGTCTTTTTCTGACCGGATCTAAACCTTTTAAAACCTTAATATCTTTTGCTGTGTATTTTGATTTTTTCTTTTTTGCCATATTTTTTATTTTCTTACTTCCCAATTATTATTTTTTTCTAAATTTTCAACTATTTTATTATGTAACCGATTAATCTCCTTTGAAGATAATGTCTTCTCTTGAGATTGATAAATAATATGAAACGCAAAACTTTTTTGATTATTTGGTAATTTATTACCCTCATAAACATCAAATAAATCCACATCTTTAACTAACTTTTTTCCAATCCTATTAATAATATTTAAAACTTCAATAGCTTTAACCTTT
>CAZXBN010000039.1:0-4687 GCA_964638845.1 uncultured Candidatus Saccharibacteria bacterium | reverse complement strand
TCGACCTGAAAAAGGAATTAAAGAAATTTTATCTTTAAATAATAAACTAAAGAAAGATATTACTATTGATATTTATGGAAAATGTCAAAAAGGCATTACTCAAAAAAGTTTTAAAAACCTTAAAAATATAAACTATCGTGGTCTTTTAAAGACAAAAGAAGTATTAAAAACTCTTTTAAGATATGATGCTTTGTTGTTACCAACTTATTACCAAAATGAAGGTTATCCGGGGGTAATTTTAGAAGCCTACAATTTTGGTTTACCGGTAATAAGCACTAATTGGGGTGGAATACCAGAAATAGTTGATAAAAATTCTGGAATTTTAATCAAACCTAAAGATTCAAGAGGTCTTTTAAAAGCAATTTTAAAAATTAACAAAGACAAGAAATTATTTCAAAAATTACAAAAAGGAGCAAAAGATAAGTCTAAAGAATTTTCTTTAAAAAAATGGAATAATATTTTAATAAAATATTGTAAAGAAGTTTTAAAAAATGAATAAAATTAAACAACCAATTTTTATTGTTGGAGTAGGAAGATCGGGAACAAGTCTTTTGATGAGTATGCTTAATTCTTATCCACGAATTGTTTTTCCTCCAGAGTTTCATTTTATTCGACGTTATATAGCTTCTAATAAGGAGATTGATTTAGGTAAACTTAAAAAAGATAAATATTTAAAAAGATTATCCATTTCTAAAATTATTAAAAAATTAAAAAAACAAAAAAACTTAAATTGGGTTTTGGTTTATAAAACTATTTTAAAAGAATACCTAAATAGAAAAGAAGGTGATTTAATTGGAGATAAAGACCCTAAAAATATTGAATACCTTCCAATAATTTATAAATTATTCCCTCAAGCAAGAATTTTACATATAATTAGAGATCCAAGAGATGTTTTTTTATCAAGACAGAAAGCTGAATGGTCTAAAGACAAAAACTGGTTTTCTCAAATTATGGCTTATAGAATACAATATAAGATAGGGAGGAGGAATGGTAAAAAATATTTTGGAAATAATTATTATGAATTGAGGTATGAAGACTTGATTAGAAAACCAAAAGTAACACTTAAAAGGATTTGTAAAAAAATAAAAATTGATTATAAACCACAAATGCTTCAATTTTCAAAATCAGCTAAAGAAATTATGAGTAAGGAGGAAGAAGAGTGGAAAAAAGAAACAACTGGTCCTTTATTATCTAATAATTTTCAAAAATGGAGAGATTCTTTGTCTAGAAAAAAAATAGTATTGATAGAAAATCTTTGTCAAAAAGTTTTTGAAGACGGTTTTTATAAAAAAGAATATCCTTTAACTCTTTTAGAAAAAATTAAATTATCTTTATTGAATATAATAGCTAATATTTTAGAATATTTTTATGTAATGATTTTAAATTATAAGCAAAGAAATTTAAAATGAATTTAAAGATTAAAAGAAAAATTAATTTAAAAGTTCATTATGTACAAGGTTCTATTATCTGGGCAAGCAAAGACTATTCTTTGTATAAGAGTAAAGATTTAGGTAATACTTGGAAAAAACAAGGAACTATAAAGGTTAGTTTTTGGAAAAAAATATTAAATAAAATTAGAATTTTAAAAAGACTTTTTCGATTAGGAATTTTAAATGTTTTAGTTCTTTCTCAAGAAGAAATTATTATTACAACAAGAAATTATTTATATAAGAAGAAAGGAAAAAAAATAAAAAAAGTTCATAAATTCAAATACAGAAATCCACTTCAACAAGGAATTACAAAAGATAGCCAGGGTAATATTTATTACGGAGAATATTGGACCAATCCAAAAAGAAAAAAAGTTACTATTTATAAAAGTACAGACCAAGGAAAAAGTTGGAAAGAGTTTTACTCTTTCCCTCCTAAAGAAATTCGGCATATTCATTTTATTAAGTACGACACCTATAGTGGTTTGTTATGGATTGGAACCGGCGATCAAAACAAAGAGTCTAAAATTTTAACAATTAATCCTAAAAATAAAGAAATAAAGATTATTGGAGAGGGAAGGCAAGACTGGAGGGCGGTTAGTTTAATTTTTACTGAAAAAAATATTTATTGGGGAACTGATGATCCTTCTAATAATAATTTTATTTATTGTTATAATAGAGAATCAGAAAAAAAAGAAATTGTTCAAAAAAGTAATAATCCTTTTTATTATTCTTTTAAAACTAAAGATTTTCTCTTTTTTGCAACAACGGTTGAGAAGAAAAAGAATAATTGGAGTAAAATATTTATTTCTTCAAATGGAAAAAAATGGCATTCTTTACTTAAATTTAAAAAAGATTTTTTACCTTATATTTTCTCATATGGGAAAATTCAATTTCCCTTAGGTGAAACCTTAAGGAATAATTTAATTTTTACTCCGATTGGTGTTAAAAGTTTTGATGGTGTATCTTTAATTGGTTTAATTCAAAATGATCAATAAAATTAGTAAAAAATTTAATTATTGGAAAAGAGTTTTTTCAGCTTATGTTTTAGGGGGGACAAGTCAATTGGATTTTTGGCATGGTAAACCTAAAATAAATAAAAAAATTTCTTATAAAGAATTAGGGCAGTATTATATGCTTTTTTCTTATAAAGCAAATTATTCTGGTTTTTTTGATAGGAATGGAGTTCCATTATTAGATTATCATGGAGAAATAGGTAAACAATATAACCCAATTTCTATTTCTCAGTATGGATTAGCTCATTTTAATATTTATAAAAAAACAAAGAATCAAGAAAATCTAACTAAATCTATTAAACAAGCTGATTGGTTGGTCAACAATTTAAAAAAAAATAAAAAAGGAGTTTGGGTTTGGATGCATAATTTTGATTGGGAGTATCGTGAAAGACTTAAAAGTCCTTGGTATTCAGCTTTAGCTCAAGGTAGTGGAATTTCTTTGTTGGTTCGAATTTATAATAAAACAAAACAAGAAAAATATTTAAAAACTGCTAAAAAAGCATTTTTATCTTTAAAAGTTTCAATTAAGAATGGAGGTGTTTTATATAAGGATAAAAACAATAATTATTGGCTAGAAGAGTATTTGGTCAACCCCCCAACTCATGTTTTAAATGGTTTTATTTGGACAATTTTTGGAGTTTATGATTATTGGCTTTTAACACAAAGTAAAGAGGCTAAAGAATTATTTGATAATTGTATTTTAACTTTAAAAGAAAATCTCCATAAATATGATATTGATTTTTGGTCTTTGTATGAACAGTCGGGAACAAAACTTAAAATGATTACTAGTCCTTTTTATCATAGACTTCATATCGTTCAGCTTAAGATTCTTTATGGTTTGACAAAGGAAGATGTTTTTAAAAAGTATTATTTAAAATGGAAAAAGTATCAAAATAATTTTTTAAAAAAATCCTTTGCTTTGATTTATAAGATTATTTTTAAAATTTTTTATTACTAAAAAAATGAAAATATTATTATTTTCTCAATATTTTAAACCAGAAATTGGAGCACTTGCTTCTCGTAGTTATGAAAATTCGAAAGAATGGGCTAGAAAAGGCCATAATGTTACCATATTGTCACAAATTCCTAATTATCCAACAGGCGAGATATATAAAGGCTATACTAATAGTTTTATTCAAAAAGAAGAAAGAGAAGGGGTTAAAGTTATTAGGACTTGGGCCTTACCAAGCTCTAATAACAAAAATTGGAAAAGAATTTTAAATTATGTTTCTTTTGCTAAAACTTCTTTTTGGCAAGGTCTTTTTCAGAACCCAGAGATAATTATTGGTTCTTCTCCTCAGCTTCTAACTGCTTTGTCCGCTTTTTTAGTTAGTAAGATAAAGAATACTCCTTTTGTTTTTGAAATTAGAGATTTTTGGCCAGAATCAATAAGTGCTTCTGACGTCAATAAAAATACTTTTTTGTTTAAAATTTTAAATTCAATAGTTAATTTTTTATATCAGAATTCAGATTTAATTATAGTAATTGCTGATTCAGCAAAAAAATACTTAATTCAAGAAAAAGGCATTAAAAAAGGCAAGATAAAGGTTATTCCAAATGGCGTTAATTTAGATTTTTTCAACCCAAAATTAATTAAGAAAAACAAAAAAATTATTAAAGAATATAATTTAAAAAATAAATTTGTTGTTTCTTATATTGGAACAATTGGAGAAGCTCAAGGATTAGAGGTTATTATGGATGTTGCAGAAAACTTAAGAACAAAAAAAGAAATCGTTTTTCTTTTAATTGGCGAAGGTTCAAAAAAATCTAAACTTAAAAAAATTAAAAATGAAAAGAAATTAAAAAATGTTTTATTCATTGATCAACAACCAAAAGCAAAAATACCTGAATTTTTAAAAATTTCAAATCTTTCCTTTATTCATCTTAAGGATCGAAAAATTTTTAAAGCAACAATACCTTCGAAGGTTTTTGAAAGCATGGCAATGGAAAAAGCAATTATTCTTGGGGTTAAAGGTGAGACTAAAAGAATAATTCAAAATGCAAGGGCTGGATTAACAGTAGAGCCAGAAAATAAAAAAAATATTCAGCAAGCTATTTTAAATTTATACGAAAATAAAGATCTAATCTCTAATTTTGGGGAAAACGGAAGAGAACTTGTAAAGAAAAAATACGATAGAAAAAAAATAGCTATTAATTACTTAGAGGAATTAGAAAAAATTCTTTAATTTTTATTGAAAAAATAATTGGAAAGTTTTAAGAAAAACCTCTATATCTATTAAAGGG
>CAZXBN010000038.1:0-4732 GCA_964638845.1 uncultured Candidatus Saccharibacteria bacterium | reverse complement strand
ATTTTCGGTGAGGATCGGGTTGCGCTTGTGCGGCATTGCGCTCGAACCCTTTTGTTTTTTAGAAAAAGGCTCTTGATAAATTTTCAATCCACTCCTCGCTCCAAGCCTAATAGTCACTGAAATTTTATTCATTGTCGAAACAATTTGCGCTAAAGCTTGAGCAATCGGAGCATATATCTCTCTTGGCATAATCTGAGTAGCACCATAATAAGGTTCAAATCCTAAAATATTTAAAGCTTTTCTTTCAAGCTCCGGACTTAAAGAACCATAATTACCAATTGCGCCACTCATTTTGCTGTACTTCAATTGTATTTCAGCTGAATGTAGATTATAAAAATCAACATTTAAGTCTTGAAGCCAACAAAGACATCTCTTCCCAAAAGTTTGCAATTCTGCCTCTTGACCATGGGTTCGCCCTACCATTATAGTATGACGATACTTTTTGGCCATTTCTTTAAGAATTTTCTTTAATTTCATAAATTTTAACTTTACAACTTGAACAGCACTTTTAATCATTGTCGCAAAAGCAGGCTCTTCAGTATCGTAGGAGGTTAAACCCTTATGAAACCACTCTCTTAAAGAATTTGTTGGAATAAACCGCAATCTTTCCTCTAAAAAAGCATTCAAATCATGATGGATCTCTTTATCTTTTTTAATCCACCAATCAACATTAATTTCATTAGACATTAAAGCTTCCTTTATTTTTTCATAATTTTCTTCTTCAATTTCACCAATTTGAACTCTAGCTAATAACATCGCCAACTCACTGTCTTGCCATAGTCTTAGTTTGTTCAAATCACTGAAAATTTCCGCAATTTCTTCATTTCTATACCTTTTAATCAATTTTCTCATCTCTATTCTTTTTTAAGTTTCAAAAGAACTAAATCTAAATTAACACAAGAAATAAAATAGTCAAAATTAAAAAGAAAAAGTTTTTAACTTTTTCTATTTAAAGTAACTTTAAATTATTTTTTAAAATAATCTATTTTCAATAAAAGCAACTAAATAGGCTAAAAATGAACCCCCTAAAATATCTAATGGATAATGAACTCCAACAAAAATACGAGACAAACCAATTAAAAAAGAATTCAATAACATCCAGCTTCCAACCTCTGAATTATTAAACCAAACTACAAAAGACAAAGTAAAGAAAAATGTACTATGTCCTGAAGGAAAAGATAAATCAGTTAAACGTTTAATTAATAGATTAACATTATGATCAGTAAAAGGCCTATTCCTTATTATAAATTTTCGAATAATTTTTAATAAAATAAATCTTGTAAAAAAAGCTAAAGCCATTGCCTTAAAAAACAAGTCTGGGGTAAAATTATCTTTCCAAATTAAAAAAATCAAATAAAAAATCATTACAAAACCACTATATTCAGCAAAAAAAATACCAATATAGTCTAACCAGTTATAACGGTTTGCAAATTTATTAATTTTTTTGAATAAATCATAATCTTTTTTCATTAAACTTATTTTAAATTAAAAATAAATTAAAGTAAAAAAGCCATACTAAATTTAATATGGCTAAACTTTTTGAAAAAAAGATTTTTTTCCCATAATTCTATGAGAGATTAAATTTTTATTCTCTAAATCCTTCAAAACACTTCTAATTAATTGCTTTGAAAATTTAGAAAAATTTTCATAAAGACTTCTTAATGAAGCCCCTCCCCTTTTTTTAATAAAAGAAAGGAGGTCATTTTTTAAATCCTTTTTTTTATTCAATCTTGTCATCATCATTTAATCATCTATTTTAGTTATAATATAAAAAAAGAAAAAATCAAACCTTATTTAATAAAAAAACAGACTCTTAAAAGAGTCTGTTTTCAATAACTTAATTTAAAAAATTAAATTATTAAGCACGTGTTACATTTACAGCGTTAGGCCCTTTTTCAGAGTCTACTAACTCAAAAGAAAGTTTATCACCTTCTTTTAATTCCTCGAAGGAAGCTCCTTCAAGTTCATTACTGTGAAAGAAAACGTCATCATCTTGTTCTTCAACTTCGATGAAACCATAGCCCTTAGGCATAAGTTTTTTAACTGTACCTTCCATGTTGTAATTTTTAATAAATTTTTAAATTAAACTTCGCCCCTTAAAACCGACCACTTTCACTAGGGAAGTCATTAACGATAGACTACCAAAAAGAACAATTAAGTCAAGTGCGTAATTATTGTTTTTCTTTTTTTTCTTTTTTTTGATTTTCTTTTTTTTGATTTTCTTTTTCTTTTTTCTTCTTATTTTTCAAATAAATAACAAGAAAAACAACAACAGCAATTAATATGCCAAAACCAATAACAATCTTAATAAGCCAAGAAACAATGTTGTTTTTAATTTTTTCAATTGTTGCAAAAAAACCTCCTGCTTCCTTAGAAAGATTATCAGCCTCTTCTTCAAGATTAACCCCAGAAACATCTTCTATTTTTTCTTCAACATCTCCTTCAGCAACTACTTCCGATCCCCTTACCGAAGAAGAACCTAATTCATTTATCAATTTTTGACCTTCTTTTTTCTCTAACTCTAAATCATATTCCATAATTCCATCCTCGTAACAATTTTCACACATAATTCCAAGATAAAAATCGCCTGAATCAGAAGCAATAAAACCTTTTTCAACAATGATTCCTTCACCTTCCCAGTTCTCTAAGACATTTCTTCTATTTTCATCTAAAATTTTAAATTGACTACTGCCCTTTATTGGTGGAGTTAATTTAATGTAAAGCCCTTCTCCTTTGTTTAAACTTAATTTATAAAAATCAAGTTTATCAGAATCATCTGATAGGTAACCTTTAAAATTTCCTTCATTTAAACTAATAGCGTCTTCAAATAGATTACCAGCATCAGTTGTCGATGTTGCATCATAATAATTATTAAATTCTACATTAACAGAATAAGAATCTAGTCCTCCATATCTTGTTGAAAATTTTAAAAAATATTTATCACTTCCTCCCTTTTTAGTTAAAAAGGAAAAAGAATAATCATTAACTCTTCCATCCCCAGCCATAATCTCGGAACAACTAGCTACAATGTCTCTATCTTTATCTAAAAGTTTAGCATCAAAAATTCTATCCTGATTTCCCGAAACTTCAGCATCACCATAAATCTTAATTTGCTGACCAGGGGTAAAACTATCAAGATAATAATATTTTACATCTTCACTTATACCTTCACTTTCAATATAATAACCAGCTTCTAATTGAGTAGCACTACCAGAATCTAAACCTGCTTCCGGAATTTCAACTCCTTCAACAAAACAAAAACTTGCAGTTAAACCTAAAACAAAAACAAAAACAAATAAAAAATCCTTTATTTTTTTAAGATAAGATTTTCTCATTTTTAATTAGTTTATTTAAAAATTTATCTTCTTTCCAAACTTTCCAATCAAAGGTAATTCTTTTTTCTCCCCATTAAAAGCATTACTAACTCCGATGAAAAAGAGAATTAAAATACCGATATTAAGTAACCATCCAATTAATGGAATAGCAGTTAATATTAAGCCAGTAAAAAATAAGACTGCTCCCTGTTTAACATGGTACATGACAAATTCATCATCCTTGTAACCAGTTAAAAAAGGAATTAGAAAAAAAACATAAGCTAATGCAGCCATTCCCGTATTTTTTTCATCAGAAGATTCTTGTTTGTTTTTCTCTTCTTTTTTCTCTTCTTGAGAGTTTTTATTTTTTTCTTCGTCCATAATAAAATAATATTAATATTAATAAACCCAACCTTTTTGTAATATTGTATTATAACATCCTCAAAGTTGAACAAAAGCCCTTTTCAGGGCTTTTGTTAGTTAGTCAGAATAAGATCTATCTTAAAATTCTTCAGGCTTATTAACCTCTTTAGGCTCTGTTCCAGCAAAAGAACTAAAGGCTACATAAATAGCTGCTAAACCAACTAAATCATAAACTATCTTTGATAGTAATGACATTTCACCAAAAATAGTAGCAACTAAATCTAGACCCATAAGACCTACAAGCCCCCAGTTTAAACCACCGATAATAACCAACACCAAAGAAATGGTTTTTAGCGTATCCATGGTAATTTATTTTATTTTTAAAGACGACCTTTAAATTACTATATTATAACTTGAAAGTACTAAAAAATAAACAAGTTAAACAAGTTTTTGAAAAATTTCAAAAAGTCTTTTATTGGTTTTTTTAGCAATTGGTAAATATTTTTTAAATTCACTATCCCATCGTTTAAACTTTTTTCGAGAAGGGTGACCTTCCGGAATAAAACCTTGAGAATATTTATTGTCTAGCCGATCACATAATTTAATAAGCCTAACTTCTTTACTTGATTTAGAAACTTTTTCAATTTTCTTTTTTTTACTTAAAGCTTTTTCTTCAGCTGTTTCATTTTCTGATCTTTCCCTAGTTGCTCCCTTCACCAAACTAGTAATTTTTTTTCCAAACAAGTTCTTAATTTTTTTAATTTTGATATTGGAATCCTCTAAAACATCATGTAGTAAGATAGCACAAACTAAATCCTTGTTTTTAATTTTTGCTTTCTCTAATAGATTTAGAGAAGCTCTAATCGGATGAATAATATAAGGAACACCCCCATCTCTTTCTTGATTTTGATGAGCTCTTTCTGCTAAATTTAAAGCTTTTAAGATTAATTCTTTATCTTTCGAATTAAAGCTTTCAATTGCTTTTAAAAATTCTAGTCTTTCTTCTTTCGAAATTTTCAACTCCACATTTACTCGATTGACAAATGGTTGACAAG
>CAZXBN010000037.1:0-5006 GCA_964638845.1 uncultured Candidatus Saccharibacteria bacterium | reverse complement strand
TAAAACTTTAAAAAAACAAAAAAATCTTCAAAAAATTAAGCCAAAAATAGAAGAAATTCAGAAGAAATATAAGGACGATGAAGTAAAGCAGGTAGAAAAAATGAAAAATATTTATGAGAAGTACGATATTAATCCTTTCAGTTCATTAGCTCCTTTTTTAATTCAGTTCCCTATTTTAATTGCTTTATATCAAGTTTTTTTAAGGGATTTTAATCCAGAAAATTTAAATGAATTTATTCCTTATTCTGGAACAATAAACTATTCTTTTTTTGGAATTAATCTCACAAACTCAAGTTTAGTTTTAGCTACTTTAGCTATTATAGTTTATTTTATTCAATTGAAATTTTCTTTAAAAAATAATAAAAAGAAAAAGGAGGCTGGGTTTCAAAAGGCAATGCCTTACTTCTTCTCTTTTATTACCTTTCTAGTTTTAACAAGAATTCCGGCTGCTGTTTCTCTTTATTTAGCAACTTCATCATTATTTGCAATAATACAAAAAAAATTTTTAAAAAAATATGAATCTAAATAATTTAAAAAAAGCTAAACAAATAATAAGAAAGTTTTTTCAAAAAACAACCTTTGATTTAGATATTAGTATTTCTCTAAAAGAAAACTCAACAATCAAAATTGATGTTAGGAGTCAGAAGCCTCAAATTTTAATTGGAGAAAAAGGAGAAACCTTAAATGATTTTCAAAGATTATTGAAACTAATCTTAAAAAAAGAATTTAAAAAGGAAAAACTTTACGTTGATTTAGATATTAACAATTACAAGAAAAGAAAAATTAAAACTCTTAAGGAAAAGGTTAGAAAAACCGCTGATGAGGCGGTTCTAATGGATGAAGAGAAGGAATTATCCCCTATGAATCCTTATGAAAGGAGGGTTGTTCATTTAGAGTTAGAAAAGCGCTTAAACGTATCCACTGAAAGTGTTGGCGAAGACCCAAATCGAAGAATAGTTATTAAACCATGCTAAACTAAAAAAGATTTAAAAAACCCTCTCAAGATTGAGAGGGTTTTTAATTATATTTATTTTTTAAAACTACATTTCTGGTAGTTCTAAAATTGTTAAGTTTGGATTAATTATATTTAGTATTAAATAGGCTGACAAGATAAGTAATAAGCCAATAGAAGCAGAAATTAATTTTTCTTTTGCTTCGCTTTGTTGGTTTGGGTCTCCAGCTGAAGATGACCATTGAAAGCCTCCCCAGACAAACATGAAAAAAGCAGAAAATCCAGAAATACCAACAAGAAAATAATAACCCCAAGCTACCAATTCGTTAATGTCTGTTTCTGTATTAATATCTATATTGCCAAAGGTTGGATAGTTTTCAATGTTTAAATTAGTAATTGTTGCTCCTTTTAAACAAGACAAAGGTAAGAAAAACAATAATAAAAGTAAAGAGGTTATTAATAATTTTTTTCTTAATTTTTTCATATTTTTAATTATAACACATTATTTATTTTTTTCTTTAATGCTTTTCTTTTTACTTTCTTTTCTTAATTCGTCAATTGATTTATAAGAAGGTTTTGATTCTACCTCTTCATCTTTTTCATTTTTTGTTCTTTCAGCCATTTTTTCAGGATTTGTAGTAATAATTTGATCTTCAGTATAAGAAGCAACAACCTTCATGGCAACATGTTTTTTACCAGCAAAAAACATACCCTCTCCGATTGCTGATTCTAATAACAACATTTTTTCTTGGTTAGTTAAATTAAAGGTGTCTTGAACTGTATCAATAGTTGCCGGTGATTGTTTCATTAATACCTGTAAGGAGGCATTTGTAATAATTGGTTTACCATAATTTGAAGACATAAAATCATTAACATCTTGAGAGATGGTTGTTACTCCTAGTCCATATTTTCTAGCTCTTTTACAAATTCCATACAAGAAGGAAGCACCATCTTCACTTTGCATAATCCACCAAGCTTCATCAACTACTAAAATCCTTTTTTTAATTTTAGATTTAACTTGATTCCAAATAAACCTCATAATAATAAACATGGCCATTGGTCTTAATTCGTCCTCCATATCTCTAATTCCAAAAGAAACAAAGTTTTGATCCATTGAAACGTTAGTTGGTTGATTGAAGAATTGAGAATAAGTTCCGGTAGTAAATTTCCTTACTCTTCTCACTAATGATCCTGCTCCCTCCATTCCTTCTAAAACAGACTCAAAATCTTCCATTAATGGAATTCTTTCTTTCCAAGTAGAAGGATCACTATCAACAGTAATATCTCTTGCAGCATAAGTTTCTCGAATAGCCTGATCAATAATAGCGTCTTCTTCGGGGGTTAATCCTCCCAACATAATTCTCAATAAACCAACCAAGTTAATAATATTAGATCTTAAAACATCAGCTGGCTTCTCATTTTTTTCTGGTTCAGGTAAATCAAAAGGGTTGATATGACTATCAGAAGATAAAGAAATATTATAGAAAGAACCACCAACTGCATTAGCCAAATATTTATATTCATTTTCTGGATCAATAACAATTACATCGGTTCCAACCATTAAAGATCTTAAAATTTCTAATTTAATAGTATAACTTTTACCAGAACCGGAAGTTCCAAATAAAACTTCATTAGCGTTTTGTAATGAAAATCGATCAAATAAAATTAAGGAACTATTATGCCTGTTAATTCCATATAATATTCCTTCATTAGAACTTAAATCAAAAGAAACGAAAGGAAAAACAGAAGATAAAGGAGCGGTATTCATTGAAGTTAGGTTCTTGATTTGGTCTAAACCATAAGGAGCAGTACTGTTAAAGCCTTCTCTCTGCTGATAGGCAGCTTCTTTAATATAAATCATTTTAGATTCCAAAGAAGACCTTAGACGGGATTCTATGTCGTCTAAGTCCTCTTTATTATCACCATAAATAGTTAAATAAATTCCCAACTTAAACATTTTTTCTTGAGCAGTTTGAAGTTGGTCTCTTAAAGATTCAATATCTTGGTAAGCAATTTCTAATTGTGGATCTCTAATATAACCTTTTTCTCTTCGGTCGCTTATTTCAGCACTAGTTTCAGTTAGTTTTTTTCTTAATTTTTTAAGAATAGAATTAGTGTTAACTGGAAAAACATGAATACCAATATTCATTGGTACATCCATATTAATGATTGGTGAAAACCAATCGGTACTTAAGTGTCTTGGATAAGAAAAGATAAAAAAGGACTTTGTTAACCTTTTTCCAATCATTAAATGATCAGCTTTAGCCTTTAAAGAGGAAGGAGCAGCAATATCTTTTGCTGTTGTTGGTTCTTCTTCAAAAACCTCTTCTTTCTTTTTCTTTTTTTTATTAAAAAAAGGTAAATCCATATTATTTAATTAAACTTGAAGGAATATTTGGATAATAACCAATTTCTGCTTTTTCAGGATGATATAATCCCCAGAAAAGCTCAATCAACTCAGCAGTACTTAGTGGTTGGCAACTCAATCCACACCTTTTAAGTCCAGAAGCAACAAATTGCATTCTTTGCATTAGTTGAGATCTAGATCGTTGAAATCTTTTTTGTTTGTAAACTTTTTGACTTTCATCTTTTTCTTTTTCTGGTTTTCTACGAAGTTCTCCTAAATGAAAAGGGACTATTACGTAAAAAGTCTTTGCCATAATAGAATTACCCTTAATTATTTTTCTAATAAAATTACTATATTCTTTTATCTGTGTTTTAAGTAGCTTATTACTTTCTTTTTCTTCAATTTTTTGTAATTTTTCTAAATAGCTTGAAATGTTCAATTTTCTTGATTGAACTGCCATTTCTAAAGGGAAATCTAAAGAATTTAAAAAACTTTGAAATTGGAAAATAATTGATCTTCTCTCTTCCTCCGCCTTTAAAGCAAAATTAAGAGAAGAAATCATTAAAACCCCTCTCAGCGATTTATTCTTAAGTAGAACTACTCCTTCTTTGATTTGGTCAAATTCTAAAACTTGTTGGGTTGTTGCTTTCATTGAGTTTTAGTTTCTATTTTAGTTTTTTTGTTTTTAAGGTGGCTTTCTCCCCCAATACTTAAGTTGGTTTCCTCTTTGTCGTCTTCTAAGGTAATTTTGTTTAAATTATTGTTTTTTCTTTTCCAGATATAGTTTTTAGGAGAAAGACTAAATTTAAAGAAATTCCAAAGAAAATTAGATAAGGGCATCCCATTAATCTTTAAGAAGGCAAAAGCAAGAGCAGTACTACCCAAAACAATACAGGATATTAAGAAAACGGTAAAAGAAAAAGTAAAATAAACCATAAAACAAATTAAGCCAGCTGCACCAATATATAAAAATTGCTTAAAGGTTAAAGGACCTATTAATTTTGATTCTCTTTCAATAAATTGTGGTACTGTAAATCTCATTCTTCTATTGGTTCTCTATATGTGTCTTTGACTTTTTTCTTTTTATCTTTTTCTTTAGGTTCTTCTTTTTTCTTCTTTTCAATATTCTTCTCTTTAGGTTCTTCTTTTTTTTCTTTTCTAATAACCTTGTTTTTCATTGAAGGCTTAATTTTCATTCTTGCGGCTGGGGCTATTTCAATATTATAAACATCTTCTAAACTAGACTTAACAGGATAAAAGATGTAACGATTAATTTCCCTTGTTATTTTTTTAGCTTTTTCTTTTTTAAGATCTAATTCATTTTCGATCTTTTTTTGAAATTCATTTGGGGGTAATAAACCTAACAGAACATCTCCTACAAAGTCATTAATTTCATATAAAGAATTAAGAATTTCGAATTTAGTACAAATATCTTCTAAATTATCTCCTAGCTCTTTAGAAGAGATTACCTTTTGTAAGCTTTTTGGTAGACTATTGTAAAGTTTTGTAAATTTTTTTCTGTCCATGTTTTTATTAAATTAATTATACCAAAAGGAATTTTATTTAAAAGATTCTTTAAAATCATTTGACATTTTTTTAAAAAAGTTCATAATTATTATGGTGCATTAAATTGACTGAAAAAGAATCTGAAAAAGAACCTGAAGAAGAACCTGAAGAAGAACCTGAAGAAGAACCTGAAGAAGAACC
>CAZXBN010000036.1:0-5188 GCA_964638845.1 uncultured Candidatus Saccharibacteria bacterium | reverse complement strand
AGATCCCCGAACACATGGAGCAAGCGGTAATAGCAGCGGAAGATAGTCACTTTTATGAACACAGAGGAATATACCTTCCGGGAATAATGAGGGCCATTTGGAAAGACATTAAATTGGGCGAATTAAAATACGGAGGATCAACTATTACCCAACAGTTGATCAGGTCCACTTTTTTAACCAATAAGAAAACTTTTAAGAGGAAGGTAAGAGAAGTTATTCTTGCTTTAGAATTAGATAGGAGACATTCTAAGAAACAAATATTGGAGTGGTATTTAAATCAAGTTCCTTTTGGTCAAAACGCTTATGGAGTTAAAGCTGCAACTCAAACCTATTTCAATAAAAATATCTCAGAAATTTCAAATTCTGAAGCGGCAATTTTAGCTAGCTTAATCCAAGCCCCATACCGATACTCTCCATATGGAGAAAATAAAAAAGAGCTCTTAAAAAGAAAAGATTATGTTTTAAGAAGAATGAAAGAAGAAGGTTTTATTAATGAGAAAGAAATGAAAGAATCTCAAAATAAAGAAATAGAATTTATTAAACAAACTAAAGAGTTAAAAGCTCCTTATTTTACCTTATGGATTAAAAAACAATTAGAAGAAAAATATAGTCAGGAGTTTTTAAGAAAAAAAGGATTAAAGGTTTATACTTCTTTAGATTGGGAAATTCAGAAAATAGCTGAAAGAGTAACCAAAGAAGGAGTCGAAAATAATAAACAATATAACGCTCATAATGCAGGCCTAACAGCAATTCAACCAGAAACTGGGGAAGTATTAGCTATGACAGTTGGAACAGGAAATTATTACGATAATCCTTATCCAAAGGATTGTATTTCAGGGGTTGATTGTTTATTTGATCCTAAATTTAATGTTGTAGTAGGAGTAAAAAATAATCCTGGAAGACAACCAGGATCAGCATTTAAACCATTTATTTATGCAGAAGCATTTAATAAGGGTTATAACGACCAAACAACTGTAATTGACGAAGAAACTAATTTTGGAAAATGGGGAGAAGAAGATTATGAGCCCCAAAACTATGATGAAAAATTTAGAGGAGAGGTAACCTTAAGAGAATCTTTAGCACAATCCTTAAATATTCCTTCTATTAAAGTTCTTCTTGATTTAGCAGGTTTAAAAGATAGTGTTCAATTAGCAAAAGATTTAGGAATTACAACCTTAAAACCACCATATGGTCCATCAATTGTTTTAGGAGGATGGGAAACTAAATTATTAGAAATGACTTCAGCTTATAGTGTTTTTGCTAATGATGGATTAAAAACATCTCCAGTATCAATTTTAAAAATCGAAGACTTAAATGGAGATATTATTGAGGAAAATAAAAAAAGCCCGAAAAGAATTTTACCAACTAAAACAACTCGCCTAATTAATAGTGTCTTATCTGATAACAAAGCTAGAACCCCAATGTTTGGACCAAACTCTGCATTATCCTTTTCCAACTACCAGGTAGCCGCTAAAACAGGTACAACTCAAAATTACAAAGATGCTTGGACTATTGGTTACACCCCTTCAATAGTTACAGGAGTTTGGGTTGGTAATAACAATAACGAATCTATGAAAGAAGAACCAAGTATTGTTTTAGCTGGTCCTATCTTTCATAATTTTATGAAAGAAGTTTTAAATAAATTACCTAAAAAAGAATTTATCGAACCTAATATTAATTATTAGGTTTAATAGGCATAATAATATAGAAATAATTACTATCTTTTTTAACTGGTTTAATAGCAGCTGGTCCTTCTTTAGTAGTTAATTCAAGTTTAACCTTATCTCCTTTAATTTCAGAAATTCCATCAATTAAAAATCGGTGATTAAAAGAAATTTCGATATTTTTTCCTTTTACATCCCCCTCTAAAAAACTTTCATGTTCACCTAAATCTGGATGTTGACTTAAAATCTTAATCTTATTTTTTTTCTTTTTGATTTGAATTTTAACCTCATTAACTTTACCACTAAAAAGACTTGCTGATTTAACTTGATTTAAAAACTTATCCTTATTCAACAAAACAGTTGTTTTATATTCTTCAGGAATAATTTCTTTATAGTTTGGATATTTTCCTTCCACTAACCTTGAAGTAAATCTAACTTTTGATTTAGATGTTTTATTTAAAACATGTTGAAATGAAATCTGATTTGGGGAAAATTTAATTTCTAATTCACCATCCTCATCATTTAAAATTCCAGTTAATTCTTTAGCTGCTGATTGAGGTAAAATCAAAGAAGATTCTTTCGAAATACCTGTTTTAACTGAAATTTTCTTTTCAGCTAATCTAAAACTATCAGTTGCAACCATTTTGATATTTTCTTCTTGGAAAGAAAGAAATATTCCTGTTATCTCTGGTTTTGTACTTGAAGTTGAAGGAATATTAATAATTTGACTGATTGCATTACAAAACTTTTTATTATCAACCTTAATTTCAGTTCCGTTTTTTATTTCTGGAATAGTAGGAAAATCTTCAGATTCTAAGCTTTTAATTTTTGTATTATAATTCCCACATTTTACTTTTAAATTATTTTTTTTATCAGTCTCAATTGAAATTTTTTCTTCAGGAAGAGAATTTACAAAACTAGATAAAATTTTAGTTGGAATACAAATCGATCCTTCTTTTTTAATATCAGCCAGACTTTGCCAACTAATACTAGATTCTAAATTAGTAGTAGAAAGTTTTAAAAGATCTTTTTCTGATTTAAAAAGAATATTTTGTAAGATTGGTAACTTAAGAGATTTTTGTGAAATCTTTTCCACAATATTTAACCCCTTTTTTAATTTTTCTTTTAATATATTTATTTTCATTATTGTTATTATTAGTTTTTAATTTTTTTTACTTTTTTAAACTTATTTTAAGTGGGGATTACTTGTTAATTACTTATTGATAAGGCTTGGAAAAACTTGTTAATTGTTGTTGTATTATTTTCTTCTTTTTTTTATTAACTATTTATTCATGCTTTATTAAGTATTTTTTCCACTACTTATACACATAGAATACTATGCTTAATTGATTCAATTTCTTTTTCTAATTTTTTATCTTTTTTGATTTCTTTTGATATTTTTTTATAAGAATGAATAGCGGTTGTATGATCTCTACCTCCTAATTTTCTTCCAATAAATGGATATGAAGATTCTAATTCTTTTCTTAATAAATACATAGCAACTTGTCTTGGTTTAACTATCTCTTTTTTTCTAGAAGAAGAAGCTATTTTTTGCATTGTTAAATCATAAAAATTAGCAACAGCTTTTATTATTTTTTTTGCACTTAAGTTCTTTTTTGGGCTTGAAGTAATGTTTTTTAGTAAAGATTTTGCCTCTTCAAAACCTATTTTTTCTTTTTTAAGTCTTTGATGAACTAAAATAATATTTAAAGCTCCTTCTAGTTCTCTAATATTCCTTTTAATTTTAGTAGCGATATAATTAAGGATTTTTTCAGATATCTTCATGTTTTTTTCCATACATTTTTCTTTAAGGATTGCTATTTTAGTTTCAAGTTTTGGAATTGAAATATCAGCAATCATTCCTCCTTCAAAACGAGACCTTAATCTTTCAGTAAGGGTAGAAATTGCTTTTGGTGATCGATCAGAAGATAAAATAATTTGTTTGTTTTTTCCATAAAGAGAGTTAAATATAAAGAAGAATTCTTCTTGAGTTTTTTCTTTTCCTGATAAAAACTGAACATCATCAAAAATTAAAACATCTATTTCGTTATATCTATCCCTTAATTCCTCTACTTCACCATTATGAATAGCAGAAATAATATTAGAAACAAATTTTTCAGTTGGAATGTATTTTACGCTCTTATTTTTTTCATTTGAAACCTTATTACCAATTGCTTGTAATAAATGAGTTTTTCCTAAACCAACTCCTCCATAAATAAATAAAGGATTATATATCTTTCCTGGATTTTTAGTAATAGCTGAAGCAGCAGCGTGAGCCAATTCGTTAAAAGGACCAATCACAAAATTATTAAAAGTGTATTTTGGGTTTAAATTAGCGCTTTTTTGGTTTTGAAAATCATCAATTTTTAATTGTTCTTCTTTTTCTAAAGTTGGAGTGCTAATTTTTTCTAAAATTTTCTTATCAGGTTTTTTTATTTTACATTGAAATCTTTTAACGTTTTGATCTACGTTTTTTAATGCTTTTAAAACATATTTTTTAAAGTTTTTTTCTAAATATTCTTTAGCAAAAGAATTAGGAACTGAAATTGTAACCCCCCCTTTATTTTTAGAAACAATATTTGAATTAGCAAACCAAGTATTAAAAGCTGGTTTTGATATGTTTGGATTTAATTCTATTTGAGCTAGAACTTTTCCCCAAATTTCCTCTTTTGTCATAAATTAAAGAATTTTTTTGTATTTATATAGATTAATTATACATTAAAAAAAAGATAAATGTAAAATTAAGAAGAAGTTGTTAACTTTTGTTAATAACCTGGGTAAAACTTGTTAACTATTTTAATTGTTTTGTTTTCTAAAAAGAAATAAAAGTTAAATTGACTAAGTTGTAATTTTATGTTTAAAATACTAGATATGGCAATAACAAAAAAACCTAAAAAAAGAAAAAGGAAAAAGAAGCACGGCTTTCTTAAAAGAAGAAAAACTAAATCTGGAAGAAACGTTTTAAAAAGAAGAAAAAAGAAGGGTCGAAAAAAACTAACTGTTTAGTTTTTGTTTGATGTTACCTAAAAAAAATCGCTTAAAAAAAGAAAAAGATTTTCAAGAGATATTTAAAAAAGGAAGATCTTTTAAAGAAAAATTTTTAGTAATTAAGTTTAGGAAAAATCAAACCAAGGTTAACAGGTTTGGTTTTATTGTTTCTAAGAAAGTTTCAAAAAAAGCGGTAAAAAGAAATCAGATTAAAAGAAGGTTGAGAGAAGTTGTAAGAAAAAATATTAATGATTATCAGAAAGGATATGATGTAGCCTTTATTGCTTTACCAGGTCTTGGGAATGCTGATTTTAAAGAAATTAAAAATGTGGTTTTAAAGCTTTTAAAAAAATCTAAAATTTTAAAAAACAATGATTAGTGAATTCTTCGACCAATTTTTATACAAACCTTTATTAAATATACTTATTGTATTGTGTATGTTTTTACCTGGTAAGGATTTTGGATTAGCGATAATTGTTTTAACTGTTTTTCTTAAATCTCTCTTATTACCACTTACTGCTAAAACTTTAAAAAAT
>CAZXBN010000035.1:0-5326 GCA_964638845.1 uncultured Candidatus Saccharibacteria bacterium | reverse complement strand
CTCAACAGCTGGTTTTTTAGTAGAAAAGGAACTTAAAAATCTTTCAAAACTATTAAAAAATATCGCTAGACCATTTGTCGTTATTATTGGAGGGATTAAAGTTAAGAAGAAAGGAAGGGCAATTTTAAACTCTTTAAGACTTGCTGATAAAATTTTAATTGGAAGCAAAATAGAGGAATTTATTTTAAATCAAAAAAATATTTTAGATAGAGAAAATTTAAAAGAATATCAATTTTTAGAAAAGATTGATTTGGACAATGAAAAAATTGTTCATCCAGTTGATGGCTTATTTGCTCTTAATGAGAATGGTGACAAAATAAGAATTGGTTCTGTGAAAGGTTTAAAAAAGAATGAAAAGATTTTTGATATTGGTCCAAAGACCATTAAAAACTTTCAAAAAATAATAAAGTCTGCTAAAACAATTTTATGGAGTGGTCCTATTGGTATGTTTGAAAAAAAATTATTTGAAAATGGTACTAAAGGGGTTGCTGAAGCAGTTGTTGAAAATGAACCATCGTTTAGTGTGGCTGGAGGAGGAGAAACAATTTCGTTTATTAGAAAATTTAATTTAAGTAAAAATTTTGATTTTTTATCTACGGGAGGAGGGGCTATGTTAGGGCTTTTAGATAAAAAAGGATTACCAGGTATTAAAGCATTAAAATATTATGATTAAAATTAAAAATTTAGAAAAAGTAGCTTCAAGAATTTTAAAAGCGATAAAAAATAAAGAAAAAATTATTCTTTATGGTGATTGTGATTTAGATGGAGCTGTTTCGGTTATTATTTTGAAAGAATCGATAAAAACCTTAGGAGGAGAAGTTACTGACACTTATTTTCCTAATCGGGTTAAAGAGGGATATGGTATTACAAACCATGCTTTAAAAAAATTAAAAAAACACGCTCCAGCTTTATTAATTTCTGTTGATTGTGGAATAGGAAATGTAGAAGAAGTTAAAAAAGCTAAGAAGTTAGGCTTTGATGTAATTATTATTGATCATCACAAGGTTTTAGAAGAGGTTCCGGAAGCGGATATTATTGTTGATCCAAAACAGCCAGGTGATATGTATCCATTTAAGGAGTTCGCTGCAGCAGGAGTGGTTTTCAAACTTTCAAAGTTATTATTAAAAGATAAAATGAGTGCTAGTTTAAGACAGAATTTTTTAGAACTTACTGCTTTAGCTAGTGTTGCTGATATGGTTCCTCGGGTTGATGAAAATAAGGTTTTTATTGAAAGGGGATTAGACTCTTTAGAAAGTTCTTGGAGGCCTGGGATTAAAATTTTCTTTGACCAAGACTTTTTAAAAGAAGAAGAAACTTTTCAAGAAAAAGTTTCTAAAATGGTTTCTATTTTAAATATTCAGGTTACTAAAAATCATGCTCCAGCTTGTTTTAAAGTCTTAACTACTAGCTCAAATGAAGAGTTGGATAATTTAATTAGAGAATTAAAAAGAAAACTTGAAAATAAAGATAAGAATATTGCTAAACTTGTTGAGAGGATTGAAGAAAAAGTTGATGGTAGTGACGATCCAATAATTTTTGAAGGAGGAGAGGATTACGAATATATGTTAATTCCAGGAGCAGCCTCTAATCTTTGTCGAACCTTTGAAAAACCAACCTTCCTTTATCATCAAATGGAAGACGATGCAATTGGGACGGTTCGTTCAACTGATAAAATAGATAGTGTTGATTTAATGAAAAAATGTAAAGATTTATTGATTACTTTTGGGGGACATCCAAAAGCTTCTGGTTTTAGAATTAAAAACGAAAACATTAAAAAATTTAAAAATTGTTTAATTAAAAATATTGGAAATATATGAAAAAAGTAGATATTTACACGGATGGAGGATCAAGAGGGAATCCGGGTCCAGCTGGGGCAGGGGTTGCTTTTTATAATGAAAAAGGAAAAGTTTTTAAGAAATATTCAAAATATTTGGGAGATAACTTAACCAATAATGAAGCTGAGTATAAGGCAGCTATTCTTGCTTTAAAAAATTTTAAAAGATTGTTTAGTTCTAAAATTGCCAAAGTTAGCAAGGTTAAAATTCATTCTGATTCTCAATTATTAGTTAAACAAATGAAGGGGGAGTATAAAATTAAAAGTGAAAAGATTAAAGGTTTATTTCTTAAACTTTGGAATTTAAAAACAGAGTTTCTTGAAGTTAAATTTAAGTTTGTTAAAAGAGAGAAAAATAAATTAGCTGATTCTCTTGTTAATCAGGCTTTAGATGACCAGTCAAAAACAAATAAAAAATTATTGTAAATTAAAAAACCCATTAAAATGGGTTCTTTAATTCTGATGAATTTATAAGCCGAATTCTGTGCATCAAAGATGCTGTGATCATTTATCTAGCTTTTAAGTTGCCTTAAAAGTCTCGCGAACTACTTTTTTTCAATAAAATTGAATTTGTTCTTGCACCCAATAAGGATTTTGCCGTTTCAACCTTAAAGTTACCTTTAGGGCTCATCCTTTTTAAAAAAGGATGCCATCGCCTTTTCAAGCTTTGGCGTCTCTGCTCGCACCTCTGTCTTTTTCAAGACCGACGGCTGTTAGCCGCTATTTTTTTAACTTTCTTAAAAAAGAAAGTGGGGGTTCGGACTTTCCTCTTTCCTAAATAATTAGGAAAGCGATCACTTAATTCGCTCAGTATCTTTATTATATCACTCAATTTAGTTTTGTCAAAGTTGGGATAATAAGGTAAGATATTAAAAGCTAGACTCTTAAAATGTTAAATTTTTTAATAAATCATAAATCAAAAACAGTTAATAAATCAGCAGGAATTTTAACAATTTCTGCTATTTTAAGTAGAGTATTAGGAGTTCTTCGTGATTGGCTTTTAGCTAAAAATTTTGGAGCTAGCGCTGAATTAGATGTTTATTTTACTGCTTTTAAAGTTCCTGATTTTATTTATAATATTTTAATTTTAGGAGGAATGTTAGTTTCTTTTCTGCCTTTATTTTCTGATTATTTTTCAGAGAATAAGAAAAAAGCTTGGAATTTTACTTCAAACCTTTTAAATATTTTTATTTCTTTTTTATTGTTTTTAAGTCTAACCCTATTCTTTTTTATTCCTAGCTTAATGGATTTAATTGCTCCTGGTTTTAACTATCAACAAACTCAACAGGGTATTCTTTTAACTAGAATAATGTTATTAAGTCCAATCTTTTTTGGACTAAGTTCAATTTTTTCTGGAATCCTTCAATATTTTAAAAGATTTTTGATTTATAGTTTATGTCCAATTATTTACAATTTAAGTATTATTTTAGGTATTTTATTTTTAGCTCCTCATTTTGGTATTTTGGGGGTTGTAATAGGTGTAATCGTTGGTGCTTTTTTACATTTTTTAATTCAAATTCCTTCTGTTTTAAAGTCGGGTTTTGATTATAAATTTATCTTTGATTTAAATGATAAAAAAATTAAAAAAGTTTTTAATTTAATGCTTCCTCGAATGTTTGGAGTTTCTGCTCAACAGATAAATTTAATTGTTATTAATGCAATAGCCTCAACTTTAGAAAAAGGTTCAATTACTATTTTTAATTTTGCTAACAATATTCAGTATTTTCCAATTGGAATTGTAGGAGTCCCTTTTGCAGTTGCTGTCTTTCCTGTCTTGTCTAGAAATTGGGCTCAAAAAGAAAAAGAAAAATTTGTAGATAATTTTTCTTCTAGTTTTAATAAAATTGTTTATTTAGTTTTTCCAGTAACTGGTTTAATTTTCGTTTTAAGACAAGAGATTGTTGATATTTTATTGGAGAATGGTTTATTTTCAGCCTTATCTGGAAAACTTTCTGCAGCTAGTTTAGCTTTATTTTGTTTGGGTGTTTTTGCTTCTACCTTAATTCCTTTACTATTTCGAGCGTTTTTCTCTTTTAAAGATACTAAGACGCCGACTTTAATTGCTGTTTTTTCGGTTATTGTAAATGTTGCTTTAAGTTATTTATTTTCAAGTGATTGGTTTTATCTTCATGAAAAACTTAGGGAGATTTTTTCTTTTAATGGGTCAGTTGATGTTTCTGTTTTAGGTTTACCATTAGCTTTTTCAATTTCGACTTTATTGCAATTTTTCTTAATGTTGCTTTTCTTAAAAAGAAGAATTAAGAAAATTAATTTAAAAGAAATTTGGATTAATTTTTTGAAAGTTTTATTTTCAACTTTAATTTTAATTTTAAGTGGTTACTTGTTAAGATTCTTAATAGGAGAAATTTTAGAATTTCATTCTTTAATAATTGATTTTATACAAGTTTTAATTATTGGAGTGGTTGGTATTTTAATTTATTTATTGGTAAGTTTTGTTTTATCGATTCCAACTGCTGATTTAATATTAAAAAAAGTTTTCAATGAAAATTAGAAATTTTGTAATTATTAGTCATATTGATCATGGAAAATCAACTTTAGCTGATCGTTTTTTAGAATTAACTAAAACAATTAGAAAAAAGAAGATGCGTTCTCGTTTTCTAGATATGATGGATTTAGAAAGAGAGAAGGGAATTACAATTAAAATGAGACCAGTAAGAATGAATTGGAAGTTAGATGGAGAAGAATACATGCTAAATTTAATAGATACTCCTGGGCATGTTGATTTTAAATATGAAGTTTCAAGAAGTTTAGCTGCTGTTGAGGGTGGTATTTTATTAGTTGATGCTGTTAAAGGAGTTCAAGCTCAAACTTTAGCTAATCTTCATTTAGCTCAAAAACAAGGATTAAAAATTATTCCTGCTGTTAATAAAATAGATTTACCCAATGCTAAAACTGAAGAAACAAAAGAAGAAATTCAGGAAATATTAGATATTCCAAAAGATAAAATTTTTGCTATTTCTGCTAAAGAAGGAACAAATGTCGAGAAGCTTTTAAATGCGACTATTAAAAAAGTTCCTGGTCCAGAAATTTCTGAAAACAAATCTTTAAAGGCTTTAATTTTTGATTCCGAGTATGATCCTTACAAGGGGGTTATTATTCACTTAAGAGTTTTTAATGGAAAGGTGAAACCAGATGACAAAGTAAAACTTATGCAAGCCGGAATTGAGGGTCAAGTTAAAGAAGTTGGCTTTTTTTCTCCCGATTTAAAAAAATGTAAAGAATTAAAAACAGGAGAGATTGGTTATTTAACTATTGGTTTAAAAGAAACTGAAAGCGTTAGAGTTGGAGATACGATTATTGATATTGAAAACGAGAAAGCTAAACCTCTTACTGGCTATAAGGAGCCCAAACCAATGGTTTTTGCTTCTATTGATCCTAAAAATCCAAATGATTTAGATAATTTAAGAAACGCTATTTAAATACTAAAATTAAATGATATTTCTTTGGTTTTTAAGGGGGACTCAAAAATGT
>CAZXBN010000034.1:0-5422 GCA_964638845.1 uncultured Candidatus Saccharibacteria bacterium | reverse complement strand
AATTCCTTTAATCGCAGCTGGTGGTATTTATGATGGAAAAACAGCTGCTTCAATGATTGTTTTAGGTGCTGATGGGGTTCAGATTGGAACTAGGTTTATGGCAAGCAAAGAATGTAAAATTCATGATAAATATAAAAAAGAAATTATCAACTCGAGAGGTGAAGACATTACTGTTGTTGCTCGATTCACAAAACATCCAGTTCGAGTTATTAAAAATGAATTAGCTAAAGAAATTAAAGAATTGGAAAAAAAGAACCCTTTTCCGGAAGAAATTAGATCTGAAAAATTTGCTGGTTCTAAAGTAGCAGCTGGAAATATTGAAAACGCCCCTTTACTTTGTGGTCTTTGTGCTGAAGGAATTAAAGAGGTTAAAACCTGTAAAGAAATTATTAAAGAAATTATTAAAGATTCTAAAAAGGCAATTTCAAAAACCTTAAAAATATATGAATAAGCCAGTTTCTTGGTTTTCAAAAATATTTTTAGTCCCAATCCTTAAAAAATTATTTGTTAAAGAGATTAAGGGAAAAGAAAACATTCCTGATCATAACTTCATAATTGCTAGTAATCATGAAAGTCATTTAGATCAAATTGCTAATGGGATTATTTGTGCTCCTCGCCGATTCTCTTATATTGGCCAAGTTGATAATTATTCTGGATTTGAAGGTTTTGTTAGAGATTTTTTTTACTTTTTAGGAGGAGTAATTCAATTAGACAGAACAAGTAAAAAATCAAAAGAAAAAGTCTTAAAAAAATCAATTAATTTTTTAAAGGATGGTGGCTCTTTAATTATTTATCCAGAAGGAACAAGAACAAGAACTGGAAAAATGAATAAAGGAAAATGGGGAATTGCAAAACTTTTATTCCAATCCAAAGTTCCAATCCTTCCTGTTGCCTTAGATGGAACATTTGAACTTATGCCTCCTGGTGGAAAACTTAAAATAGAAAAAAGGATTAAAATTAATATTGGTAAACCTTTGTATTTTCCGGAAGAACTTAAAAAAATTAAGAATTTAGACAAAGAATCAAAAGAATATAAAAAACACCTCAGTGAAGTAACTGAAAAAATAATGAAAAAAATTAAAAAGTTAAAAGACGAATTATGAAAACGCCTTTTGTTTATTTTCTTCGTTATATTGGCCTCCCACTTACTGAATTATTTATTGATAAAATCAAAGGAGAAGAAAACATTCCTGATCATAATCGTTTTATTGTCGCTGCCAATCATTTAAACGGACGAGATCATTTTTTTATTGTTGATGTTTTAAAAGATAGGATTAAGAATATTCGTTTTGTCGGAGCAATGGATAATTTAGATTTACTTTTAAGGTCTAGCCTTCTTTACTATTTAGCTGATGTTATTAAAATTCATCGAGAAAAAGAAAGCCGAGAAAATATCTTAGAAAAGATAAGTAAAAACTTGAAAAACGATCAAATTATTGTTATTTATCCAGAAGGAGATAGCAATTCAAAAAACAAACTTTTAAAAGGAAAAACGGGAATTGCTGAATTAGTTCTTCAAGAAAAAGTACCTGTTCTACCAATTGGCCTAAGAATTGGAAAAAATGGAAGAGTTATTAAGATTGGTAAGCTAATGAAATTTAAAAAAGAAATTCAAAAATTTAAAAAAGAAGGAAATCCTAAAAAACATCATTTACTTTTAAGACAGATTACTGATAAAATAATGAACACAATATCAATTTTATCTCAAAAACCATATTTATATGAAAAAAATCAATAAAATTTTAATTGCTAATCGTGGAGAAGTAGCTTTAAGAATTATTAGAACTTGCCAGGAAATGGGAATTGAAAGTGTTGCTTTATGTCCCCAAGAAGGGCAAGAATCTAATTTTATCGAAACAAGGTTAGCTGATGAGTATTATTTTTTAAATAGAGAAGGTTCAACAGGCTACCTTGACCAAAAAAGAATTATCGAAATTGCAAAAGAAGCTAAAGTTGATGCAATTCATCCTGGTTATGGATTTTTATCAGAAAATTGGAAGTTTGCTCGACGTTGTCGTAGGAAAGGACTTATTTTCGTTGGTCCAAGTCATAAAACACTTAAAAGCTTAGAAGATAAAATTGAAGCTAAAAAAATAGCTAAAAAAGCAGGTATCCCGACTCTTCCGGCTAGTAACAAACCAATTAAAAGTAAAAAGGATTTAGTTAAGTGGGTTGAAAAAATCAAACCACCTTTTATTTTAAAAGCTCAAAAGGGAGGAGGGGGAATTGGAATTAGAATTATTGATGGAAAAATTAGTTTTAGAGACCTTCTTGATATTTCTGGTGGAATTGAAAGACAAATGTCTTCTGCTTTTTCTGATACTAATTTCTTTATCGAGAAGCATTTACAAAATGCTCGCCATATTGAGGTTCAAATTTTAGGAGATGGTAAGAATGCTATCCATTTAGGAGAAAGAGAGTGTAGTATTCAAAGAAGGTTCCAAAAATTATTTGAAGAAAGCCCTTCTCCATTCTTAAACGAAAAAGAAAGAAAGAAAATTAGAAATTTAGCTGTTAAATTAGCTGAAAAACATCATTATAAATCAGCTGGAACAGTTGAATTCTTACTTGACGAGAATAAAAATCCTTACTTTTTAGAAGTTAACCCAAGACTACAAGTAGAACATCCAGTCACAGAGGCAATCACTGGAGTTGATATTGTTGAACAACAAATTAAAATTGCTCAAGGAGAAAAACTTTCAATTAAACAAAAAGATATTAGTTTTGATGGCTGGGCAATGGAAGCACGAATTAATGCTGAAGATCCAAGAAAAGATTTTCGTCCTGCCCCAGGAAGAATAAGAAAATATCTTGCTCCTGGAGGTCAAGGTATCTTCTTACATACCTTTTTACACGAAGGACAAAAAATATTTCCTCATTTTGATTCTTTACTTGGCAAGATAATTACCCATGGAAAAGATAGAAAAGAAGCAATCACTAAAATGAAAAGAGCCTTGGAGGAAATCAATATTGAGGGAGTTCCAACAACTATCCCTTTCTTTAAATTATTGTTAGAGAACAAAGATTTTGTAAAAGGAAACTTTACTACTAGCTTTATTAAGAAAACTGATATTCTTAAAAAATTAAAGAAAAAACCCAAACCTAAAAAAACTTTCCTTGTTCAAGAACTTAATGATGAAGAGATAGCAGAAATAGTTTTCCAAATCTATCAAAATATGAAAAAGTCAATTAAAAATAAAAATGGCTCAACCCCATCAAATTGGGTAATGGCTGATAGATTAAAAATGTTAAAAAAATAACATGAAATTAGAAATTGAAATTAAGGGTAAAAAAAAGAAGATTGAAATTCATGAAGACAATGATTATGTCAAAGTTAAAGTTGGAGAAAAGTCTTTTAAATTTCAAAAAAATAATAAAAAGAAAGAGGAAGAGATTTCTGTTGCTAACGCCAATATTCCTAAAAAAGAATTTAAAGAAAAAGAAATTAAAGCTCCGATCGCTGGAACAATAACTAAAATTTTTGTTAAAGAAGGTGAAAAATTTAAGAAAAATGAAAAAATTATTTCTTTATCGGCTATGAAAATGGAAAATGAAATAGTTTCTGATTTTAAAGGTAAAGTTAAAAAGATATCAGTTAAAAAAGATCAAAAAGTTAAAGAAGGAGAAGTTTTAGTTGTTTTAGAAAAATGAACTTAAAAGAATATAGTTCTCTAGAATCAACTAGTAAAAAGGCTAAAACTTTAGATTATAAGCCTTGGACTGTTGTCTGGAGCAAAGAACAAACCAAAGGACACGGAAAAGAAAAAAATTATTGGTTTTCACCTAAAGGAGGTCTTTACTTCTCAATTATTCTTCCTAAAAATACAATAAAAAATTTACAAACACTAACTATTTTATCTTCTTTTGCTGTTGCTAAGACAATTAAAGAAAATTTTAAATTAGAACCCTTTATTAAATTACCAAATGATGTTTTTGTGAATCAAAAAAAGATTGCTGGAATCTTAACTGAAAATATTATTAGTCAAAAAATAAAATTTTCCGTTATTGGAATTGGTTTAGATACTAACATTGAAAAATATCCAAAAAAATTGGAAAATATTGCCACATCAATTAAAATAGAGACAGGTAAAAAAGTAAACAATAAAAAGATTTTAAAAGAAATTGTCAAAAAAATTAAAAATCAATTAAATACAATTAGTTAATATGACAGCAAAAAAGAAGAAAAAAAAGAAGAAAACATCGAAAAAACAAAAAAAGATTCTTAAAGAGTTAAAAGGAAAGAGAGATAAAATAAAAAACGAAGAAGGAGCTAAAAAACAACATCAAAAAGGAAAACTTTCGGCCCGAGAAAGAATTACTTTACTCCTAGATAAAGATAGTTTCGTTGAGCTTGATCCTTTTGTTGAATCTCGATTTGATGGCTTAAAAATGGATAAAAAGAAAGTCTTGGGAGACGCCGTTGTTACTGGTTTTGGAAGAATAAATGATCGAAAAGTTTATGTTTCAAGTCAAGACTTTTCAAAAATTGGTGGTTCTTTAGGAGAAATGCATGGCCAAAAAATGACTAAAGTAATCAAGTTAGCCAGAAAAACAGGCTGCCCAATGATTAGTATTGTGGATTCTGGAGGGGCAAGAATTCAAGAAGGAATTCTAAGTCTTGATGGGTATGCTTCTATTTTTAAAGAAATGATTAAGGCTTCTGGAATCATCCCTCAAATTTCAATTATTACTGGTCCTTCTGCTGGAGGAGCCTCTTATGCTCCTGGTTTATCAGATTTTGTGTTCATGGTTGAAGACATTTCACAAATGTATATCACTGGACCAGCTGTTATTGAAAAAGTAACTGGAGAAAAAGTTTCTTATCAAGAATTAGGAGGGTCAACAGTCCATACTGCAAAGAGTGGTTGTGCCCACTTTTCTTATCCTGATGAAAAAAATTGTTTTTCTGGTGTAAAAAAACTTCTTTCTTATTTACCTCAAAACAATTTAGAAAACCCAATTAAAAACACAAATGTTATTGCTAAAATTTTTGAAAATAAAGAAAGAAAAGACTTATTAAGTATTCTTCCCGATAAAAAAGAAAAGGGTTATGACATGAAAGAAGTAATTGAAAAAGTTTTTGATAAAAAATCTTTTTTTGAAGTTCATGCTAATTATGCTAAAAACTCAATTGTTGGTTTTGCTAGACTAGGTGGAAGTGTTGTTGGAGTTATTGCTAATCAGCCAAAAATTATGGCTGGAACTTTAGATATTAATTCTTCCGATAAAATAGCAAGATTTGTTAGGGTTTGTGATGCTTTTAATGTTCCTTTAATTAATTTAGTTGATACTCCTGGGTATCTTCCTGGTACCAATCAAGAAAAAAGAGGAATTATCCGACATGGAGCTAAAATACTTTATGCTTTTTCTGAAGCAACAGTTCCTAAAATTAGTATTATTTTAAGAAAGGCTTACGGAGGAG
>CAZXBN010000033.1:0-5467 GCA_964638845.1 uncultured Candidatus Saccharibacteria bacterium | reverse complement strand
GGTAAAAACCTATAAACTCCACTTATAGTTTTCTCAACAAAATCACCTTTAATAAGATATTTATGGCTTATTGCCTTAATATCTTTTGAAATGTTTTTTCTTGTTTTATTAAAAAGTAAAGATTGCTTCATTTTTTTAAAATAAATTAATTATATCTCTTATTGTAACCCAAATAATTAAACCTCCCAAAAAAACAAAAGAAACTAAATTAATATTATTTTCTATTTTTTCAGGAATTGGTTTATTCCTTATCGCTTCAATCAAAAAGAAAGCAACTCGACCACCATCAACTAATGGAATTGGTAAACTATTAAAAACAGCTAAATTGATAGCAATAAAGGCTATAAAACTAAGAAAGTAAAACAAACCAAATTCTTGACTCTTAGCAATCATCTGAAAAATACCAATAGAACTAACTAAGTTTTCATCATTAAATTCCCCCTGAAATAATTTACTAAACATTGAACCATAAAACTTAACCACTAAAACTGTTCCCTCCCAAGTTTTTTTAATTCCTTCCCAAACTGATAAGTACCAAGGGTACTTTTGAAGACCAGTTCGCACTAGCGAAACCCCAATTGGTCCTTGATTTTCAGGAGAGGATGAACGAGCTAAAACTTCTTTTTTAATTTTTTGATCGCCCCTCTTAATAGTTATTTTTAAAGTTTCACCTAAATGGTTATCAATAAAATCTTGAATTTCTCCTATTTTAGTTGGTTCTAACGTCTTATCCTTAATTGTAATTTTTTCAATAAAATCACCTGATTGTAATCCTGATTTTTGAGCTGGAGAATTCTCAGCTACAGAAAAAATACCAACTTTAAAGTCACTTAAATTATCTAAACCTGGACCCTGAACAACAACCCTAGATCCATAAAAAGATAAAAAACTATAAATTAAAATTGCGATCAACCAAAAAGATATTACTCCTCCTAAAGTAATTAAAATTTTATTCTTAATTGGTTGATTAGAAAAACTAGTTGGAGTATCAACTTTCTCTTCTTCTCCTTCTAGTCGAACAAAAGCCCCAAAAGGAAGCCAATTAAAAGAATAAATCGTCTCTCCCATCTTTTTTGAAAAAATACGAGGAGGAAGTCCAATCCCAAATTCTTCGACTTTTACTCCGCATTTTTTTGCTATTAAAAAATGCCCCAACTCATGAAGAGCAGCTAAAACAACAATACTAAAAAAGGCAATTAGAAAACTAATCATTTACTTTAAACTCTTAATTTTTTTCTCTGCTTTTTGATCGACTTTATCATTATACTCACCAACCATTTTCTCCATTTTTTTCTTTCCCTTATATTTATCATCTTCTGACATTTTTTTATTTTGCTCAGCCTTTTTCAAGCGAGACCAAGCCTCATCTCTCCACTTCCTAATTGTTTGTTTTGCCTGTTCCTGAGTTCGAGAAACTAAACGAATTAAATCTTTTCGAAACTCTTTACTCAAAGCGGGAAGCTTTAATCTAATAATTTCTTGATCAACAACTGGATTAGCTTTAATATCACTCTTTTCTAACGCATTAACAATATCCTCAATATAAGACTTATCCCAAGGCTTAATAACCAATTCTCTTTTATGGGCAACCCTAATTGTTGCTAATTCTTTTAAAGAATATTTTTTAGCCATATAGTGTACTTTTACGTCTTCAACTAAATTTGGTGAAATTCTTTCAGCTCTTATCTTCCCAAGTTCTCTTGTAAAAAAACCAAAAACCTTTTTAAGTTCTTCTTCTAAATCCTCTAAAATTTCTTTATAAGATATTTTTTCTTTTCCCATATTTTTTTAAAATTAATTAATAATTAAAATTTAATTACTAAAGCTTCTAAGGCTAATTTTCGACTTGTATTAGTATTTGAAATCAAATAAATAGTTTTTTCTATCGAATTTAAAATCTCTTTTAATTGTAACACTTTTTGACCATCATTTTTAAGTAATCCTTTCCTTAAACAAGAAAGCCAAACTATTAAAATCTCTTTTAAATTTTCTTTTTTTGATAACTTTTTAACAAAATCAAAACGATCTCCTAATGGTGCCTTAATAATTTCTTTAAACTCTTTAATTATTTTTTTTCTTTCTTTTAGTTTCTCTGGATCTTCTAAAAAATTAATTGCTTTTCCAGGCCTTCCTAAAGAAATATCAAGAATCTCCTCTGCTTTTGACCCAACAACATTTTTTTCTTCTAAATAATTTTTAATCTCTTTTCTTGGAACAGGGTAAAATTTTACCTTTTCACATCTTGAAGTGATAGTTGGTAAAAGAAATTTAGGATGTTCAGTAACTAAAATGATTAAACTATTGCTTTGGGGTTCTTCTAAGGTCTTTAAAAAACAATTTTGAGCTTCCCTATTCATCAAATGGGCCTTATCTACAATCACTCCAAACGAATCACTACGAATTGGTTTTAAAGAGATTCTCTTTGATAAATTCCTAATTTGATCAATTTTAATCTTTCCTTTTTCCGGTTCAATTAAAATAAAATCAGGATGTTTTTTAGGTTTAGAATTAAAAATTGAAGAAAGAAAATCTAAAGCAATTGTTTTTTTTCCTAACAACTCAGGTCCAGTAAATAATAAGGAACGAGAATCTTCTTTAATAATTTTTTTTAAAAAATCTCTTTGTTTTTGATGACCAATTATCATTTCTTCATTATTGCTCTCTTATAAGCATTTAAATTTTTCAACATTTCACCAGTTCCTCTTGCTACACATAAAATAGACTCTTCAGCTAAGATAGCAGGAACACCAGTTTTTTGAGTAATTAATTTCTGAAAATTATTTAAACTTGAACCTCCCCCTGTCATTACTATCCCTTTGTTCATAATGTCAGCAGAAAGTTCTGGAGGTGTATCTCTAAGAGTTAATTTAATTGTTTGAATAATCTCATTTAAAACATCTGATAAAGCTTCGGCTGTATCCTCCGAACTAATTTCTATATTTCTTGGTAACCCTGAAGCAATATCTCTTCCTCTAATTTGCATAGTTTTTTTCTTGTTGGAAATAGCAGTTCCAATTGTTTTTTTAATGTTTTCAGCAGTTTGATTTCCAATTGCTAAATTATATTTCTTTTTAATATAATCTAAAACAGCGATATCCATTTTATCACCCGCTAATCTAATTGACCTAAAATTAACAATTCCACCTAAAGAAATAACAGCAGCCTCCATGGTTCCCCCCCCAATATCAACAATCATATTACCAGAACAACTACCAATTGGAACTCCTGCTCCAATCGCAGCAAGAATAGGTTCAGGAGCTAAAAAAACATTTTTAATTCCAGCTTTTGTTCCAGCTTCAATAACTGCTCTCTTTTCAGTTGAAGTAATACCAGCTGGCACTCCAACCATAACATCAGGTTTAAAAATTCTTAGGAACCCTAAGGATTGTTTTATAAAATACTTAAGCATTGCCTCAGTTACTCGATAATCAGCTATTACTCCGTCCCTTAAAGGCCTATAAACTGAAATTGAATCAGGAGTCCTTCCAACCATTTGTTTAGCTTTTTCCCCAACAGCCAAAACACTGTTGTCATCAATATCAACAGCTACGACCGATGGTTCTTTCAAAACTATCCCTTTATTAGGGCGAAAAACCAAAGAGTTACAAGTTCCTAAATCAATTCCAATTTTCATTAAAATATTAAAAAATTAAGTTAAATTCTAATTTAGTATAAGACAAAAAAACAAGTTTTGCAACTTTAATTTTTTTTAAAAAAAATAAATTTTAAACTTGCGATTTCAATAACTAATGTATAATATAACAACATGAATAAAAATATCCGAAAAATATTATTTAATTCTTTTTTAATTTTCTTTTTTATAGTTACCCCTATCCTTGTTTTTTACACTCAAGGATATAGATTTGATTTTGAAAAAAAAGAAATAATCCAAACAGGGGGATTATATTTTGAAATCCAACCGAACCAATCAAGTGTTTATCTAAATAATAAATTTGTTAAAAAAACAGATTTTCTTTTTCATTCTATTTTAATTGAAAATCTTCTTCCTAAAAAACATAAAGTAACAATTAAAAAAGAAGATTATGTTTCTTGGGAAAAAGAATTAGAAGTTAAAGAAAAACAAGTTACTGAAGTTAGTACAATTACTCTATTCCCAAGAGATTTTAAATTCCAATCAATATCTAAAAAAGTGGAAAAATTTTGGGTTTCTCCTCAAGAAGAAAAAATCGTCTGGCTAGAAAAAGAAAAAGAAGATTGGGAATTAAAAATTTACAATCTTAATAATGAACTTCAAAGTCATCTTTTAAAAGAAAAAGATATTTCAAGAAGAAATGTTGATTTTATAAATTTAAATTTTTCAAAAGATGGAAAAAAAATATACCTTAAAGTAATTGCTGCTGAACAACTTAAGAACTTCAGCTTAAATATTGATGAGGGAGCCTCCTCCTTAAAAGAAGAAAGAAAATCTGAGATTAATAAAAAGATTATTGCTTCAACCTCACTCAATAACGAAAATTATTTTTTAAATGATTCAGGATTTTTATACAAAACAAAGGAGGATATAAGAAAAGAAAAAATTACTCAAAAAGAAAAACTAAATAAAAAATCTTTTAAAGTTACAAAAGAAACCCCATATCAACTACATGTTTTTCCAGATTTTGTCTTTTTACAAGAAAAAAATAAAACCTATAAATTAAATTATAAGACTAAAGAATTTGAATTTTTTGGAGAAAATATTAAAAACTTTAAGCTTTCTCCTGATTCAAAATCAATTGCCTATTCCTCAAACGGTGAAATTTGGATTATTTCTTTAAAGAAAACTAAAATCTATAACCAAAAAGAAAAGGTTTTTCTTGTTAGATTTTCTGAACAAATAAAAAACCTTTATTGGATTAATCCAGATTATTTAGTTTTTAATACAGAAAATAATATCAAAATTACAGAGATAGATATTAGAGATCATTTAAACATCATTAATATTGATTCTTCTCAAGGAACAGAAATATTTTGGAGTCCGATAACTAAAAGACTTTATCTTTTAAAAAATAAAAAGTTAGAACACTCAAAAGAATTAATTCCTTAAATTAAAAAACCCTTCTAAAAGGGTTTTTAAAAAATAAATACAATATCAATCTTTATCGTTTGCTCCATTGTGGTGATTTCCTTGCCCCTTTCTTTCCAAATTTTTTCCTTTCTTTCATTCTTGGATCTCTGGTTAAATAACCAGCTTTTTTAAGTTTATTTCTAAATTCAGGATTATAAAGAACAAGGGCTCGAGCTGTTCCATGTCTAACTGCTTCAGCCTGACCAGAAATTCCTCCTCCCCTAGTAATAACTGAAACTTTTACTTTTCCTTTTAAACCTATCTCTTCTAAAGAAGCAATTGCAGTTTCTCTCAAAAAACGAGTTGGGAAATACTCTTTTACAGATTGATCATTAATTTTAAAACTTCCTTTCTTCTTTGGCCAAATCCTAACTCTTGCTACTGCTGTTTTTCTTCTCCCTT
>CAZXBN010000032.1:0-5633 GCA_964638845.1 uncultured Candidatus Saccharibacteria bacterium | reverse complement strand
AAACGAGCTTTATCTTCAAGACTATAAGAAAAATCAACTGATTTTTCTTTTAAAAATCTTTCTTTTTGTTTTTCACTCATCAAGCTATAAGCTAATTTCCGAGAAGCTTCTTCTGTTATCTTCTCTTCTTTAACCATTGGAACTAAATTACTTGCCACCCTCATAACTGGTCGATGACCAACAGAAATATGTAAATCTGAAGCTTGAGATTTAATTGAAAAACTTAATAATTGATTAAATTTATCTAAATATTTATCCATATTTTTATTTATTTTCTTTAGCCCTTGTACTAGTAATAACTTCTGAAAGTGAAGTGGTTCCTTTTAAAACTTTTAAAATACCATCTTGTCTCATTGTAGTCATTCCCTGTTTATCGGCTTCTTTTTTCAAATTTTCTTCTGATAAACCTTCCAAATCTCCTTTTTGTGAAACACGATCAGTCATTTTAAAAGTTTCAAAGATTCCAAGTCTTCCAGCATATCCTTTACCATTACAATAACGACAACCTTTTGGTTTCCAAATATAGAGAGGATCAGGAACATTAACATCTCTTCTAACAACTTCTGGTAAACCTCTAATTGCATTCATAACTAAACTTTTCTCTTTATCGTTTGCTTTTACTTTTTCTTTACAATGCCCACATAAAGTTCGAACCAATCTTTGAGCAACTGCTAAACTTAAAGTTGAAGGTATTAAGAATGGTTCGACTCCTAAATCAACTAATCGAGGGATTGCTCCAATAGAATCATTTGTATGTAAAGTAGATAAAACAATATGACCAGTTAAAGCAGCGTGAACAGCTAAAGAAGCAGTTTCGTTATCACGAATCTCTCCGACCATAATAACATCAGGATCCTGACGAACAACTGATCTTAAACCATTTGCAAAACTATAACCAATTTCTGGTCTTACCTGAGATTGGTTAACTCCTTTAATAAAATACTCAACTGGATCTTCAAGCGTAACAACGTTCACATCACTTTGATTTAATTCACGTAAGGCAGAATACAAAGTCGTACTTTTACCACAACCAGTTGGTCCAGTTGCCAAAATTAAACCATAAGGCTTATCAATTGCCTCTTTAACAGTCCCCATATCTCTTGGAGAAAGACCTAATTCTTCAAAAGTTTTGAATCCTGATTCAGAATCTAAAACTCTCATTACTACTTTTTCACCCAAAGTAGTAGGAAATGTTGAAACCCTGAAATCAATATTTCGATCATCAATTACTTTTGAAAATCTTCCATCCTGAGGAACTCTTTTTTCATCTAATTTTAAAAAGGATAAAATTTTAATCCTTGAAACAATTGGTTTATGAAAGCGAAGCGGTAATTCAACTGAAGCTTCTAAAGAACCTAAAACTCGAAAACGAACTCTTAGTTTTTTTCTCTCTGGTTCAATATGGATATCAGAAGCCCCTTTCTGAACAGCATATTGCAAAATTGAATCAACAGCCTTTGAAATAGGAGCCTCTTCAACCATTTTCTTCATTTCTTCAATTGTCCTTCTTTCTTTTTTTTCTTTATCTTTTTGTTTTTTTTCTTTGTCTTCATCTCCTAAAATCTCCGTCACTTCCTCCCTTAAAGAACCATAACGCTTTAAAAGTTTATCAAATAAACTTAATTTAATTAAATAAATTTTAGGATCTAATTCCCATCTTCGAGATAAAAACTTTAAAGCTTCTTGCGCACTTAAATCTTCTGGATAAGGCATTCCAACCTCTAAATGTTTATCGGTCTTATTCAAAGCAATCATATTGTAATTTTCAGCTGTTCTTCGAGGGATAAGTTTTAAAATATCTAAAGAAACATCAGCCGGAAGAACATCCTTTTTAAATGGAAAGTTGGTTTCTTCTGCTTTAATTTGAAATAATTTATCTTCGTTAACTACTTTTTGAGATAATAAAATCTCTTCTTCTTTTTGTTGAGAAGATTTAATCTTTTCTTTTAGGGCCTTAGCTTTTTCCTGATCAACTATTCCTTTTTCAACTAATTTATCTATTAACATATTACGGTTTTATAAAAGGATTATCTCTACCAATTGGAAGTTGATATTCCGGAATACTTCCAATTTTTTTCAAACCCTTAAGGTATTCACTATCTACAATATCAAAATCAATTTTAATCTTTTCTAGTTGAGTACTGGCAATTTCTTTTTCTTTTTCTTTTTTAACTTTTGTTTTTACTGAAGGTAAAGAAGAGTTCCAAATAAAGAAACCAACACCAAAACCCAAGATGGCAACTCCAACTACTAAAATTTTATTTTTTTCTAGTTTTTCTTTTAAAGACATATTAACGATAATAAACTTTAGTTGATATATTAAAGGAGAAAGTTTCTTCTCCCTCTTCTTTTTCATTTTGAAAATTAATATTTTCAATCTCAATTAATCGTGATGAATTTTCAACAATCGAAAGAAATTTTTTAAAACTTTTATAATCACCATTTATTTTAAGATTAACTTGACTAGCATGAATTTTCTTACTTTTAGTAGAACTTACAAAGGAAGGACTAATATTTTGAATTAATATTCCTGATTTAGAGGCTGATTTTTGAAAAAAGTTCATTAAATTAGCTATGTTATGACCTTTTGGTAAAGCAGTTTCCATTTTAGCAAAAGTTTCTTCTTTGCCTTCTAATTTATCAGCAATATTTTGTAATTCTTCGAAGTAATCTTTTTGAGACTGAAGAGTTGCTTGTTTTGCAAAAACCTTTTCATTTGTCTTATTAAGCCTTTGATAAGCTGGAACAACTAAAACAAAAATCAGTAAAAGAGATAAGACAATTGCTGAAATTACATATATTAAATAATTTTTCATTTTAATGTTTAAATAATTCTTTAATTAATGATAATTTCAAATTAAATAGAACTTCTCCCTTTTGTCCTAAAGAAATATTAGATAAAGAAACATTTTTTATTTTTTCACTATTATTAAAAATAATTAGTTGCTGTCCTAGTGACAAAAAGCTGTCAGCCTCTCCAGTCAAGTTTACAACACTTGAATTAGCACTAACCGATAACTGAGAAAAATAAATATGGGGATGAGTTTTACTTTCAATAAAATCAAAGAACTTAGTAATAATAATATGAGATTCTAGATAAGGAGAAAATAAATCTACTTTTGTCTTTTGAGATTGAACCTTGTCTTCTAATTCTTTTAACTCTTGTGTTTTTTGACCTTCTATTTTTTCTTCAACCTTTACTAATTCAGCCTGAGCTCTTTCGTTAAGTGAAATTAAAACAATATAACTTATCGTTAAACCAATTAGTAAAAAAACCAAAGAATACAATAAGATCTTTTGATTCTTTGTTATTTTCTTTTTTCTCCTTGGTATTAAATTAACCATTTTTTTATTCTAAGCCTTTTAATGCCATACCAACGGCAATTGAATAACTTGGTCCTATTTCCCTTAAGTGTCGATTTAAAACTGGAGGGAAATAAAGCTCTTGAAAAGGATTACCAATTTTAATATTTTTTTCTGGAAAACGTTTTTTAAAATAATTAGATAATCCGGGCAAAAGAGAAACTCCACCAGCCAAAACAACTTTTTTTACTTCAACCATTTCTTTTGAATGAAAAGATTCAAAAGTATCTCCTATCTCATTAGTCATTAATTCAATAACTGGTTTGATACTTTCCTTGACATCTACTGCTTCTGGAAATCCTGATTTCTCTCCTAAAACTCCAAATTTTTTAATTTTTTCTTCAGCTTCTTTGTTTTTAATAGCTAAACTTTTAGCCAATCTTTCAACTAATGTACCACCAGAAGCATCAAAACTATGTGATCTTCTTAACATCCCTCTATACATTATACTACAACTTGTGCTTCTCCCCCCAATATCAACTAGGGCAACTGCCTTTCTTTCTTGTTCAGAAACTAAGGATCTAGTCATTCCAAAAACCTCAGCCTCTAAACCAATTATCTCTAAATCTAATTTTTTTGCAATTACTTGATACTTATTAATAGTTTCGTTAGGAACAGCAACTAATAAAATTCTAATTTCCTTACTTTGTGATTGTTTCGGTTGAGGAATAATTTGCCAATCTAGGGTTACTTCTCCTAATGGTAAAGGAATATGTCTTCTTGCTTCTGCCCTAACCGCTTGGGGAATTTCCTTTTCAGTCATTTCTGGTAACTCAAAGTTAGTAAAAAAGGTAGAAAAATCAGGAATTGAAAAAGCAACTCTTTTTGCTTTTATTTCGGCTTCTTCCATAACTGCCTGAATTGCTCTAGCAATATCATCATTTGAAAAAAGTAAAGTATTTTTTTTAAAATTCCTATAAGGTTTTTTATATAAAACAGAGGCTGGAATTTCTCCATAGCTTTCCAGCTTTTTTCTTCCTGCCCAACTAGATAATTCAACCAATCTAATTGCAGAAGTTCCAATATCAATCCCTAAAAAATTATGAGGAATTAACCCAAAAAGATTCATTTTATGTTATTGTATCATAATAATAGTTTATGAAAACACTTAAAAACTTTCTCTTAGATTTATTCTTTCCAAAATTATGTTTTGGTTGTCAAAAAGAAAATTCTTATCTTTGCCAAGATTGTCAAAGCTTACTTGATGTCAATAATTTTCATAAAAGATACAAGACAAAATATCTAAATGATTTATACTATCCTTTAAACTACAAAAGGGCTTCGCAAAGCTTTAAAAACCAACTTACTAGAAAACTAATTAAGAAGTTCAAATACAAACCTTTTGTTAAAAAACTTTCAATCCCCTTATCTAGATTAATTATAGCTCATTTTCAATTATGTGAAAAACAAATTCCTTTCTTAAAAGATAAAAATAATTATTTATTAACCTTTGTTCCTCTTTTTAAAAAAAGACTAAAGTGGAGAGGTTACAATCAAGCAGAAGAAATAACAAAACAACTTTCAAAAGTTTTAAAAATTCCTTACCAAGAAATTTTAGAGAAAAAGAAAGCAACAACTTCCCAATCTCAACTTTCTCAAAAAGAAAGAAAAAATAATTTAGATAATGTTTTTTCTTGTAAAAGAAAAATTTCTAAAAAAATTTTACTTATTGATGATGTTTATACAACAGGAGCAACAATTAATGAATGTGCTAAAGAACTTAAAAATAAAGGAGCTAAAAAAGTAATTGGAATAACTCTTGCAAGAACAGAACCAGATTAAACTATTTCCTTTTTAAAGAAGAACCACACTGAGGACATTTTATCTTAAAACAAGGAGTTCCTCTCTTGTGTTCTTCTTCATAATCACAATCTGGGCAAGCACAAAGACCAGCAGGCCCTTTTCTTTCTCTTTTCCAACCAAAACCACCAACCCCTCTTAAAATAGGCTCTTTGGATTGGAAATAAGAGCTTGAAACGTCAACAGTTTCACTGTCAATTTGAATTGAAACAAACTCCAATTTATCAATTTTATCAATTAATTCCTTTTCTAAATTATTAATTATTTTAGTAGCTTCTTTTACTTTAATATTAGGAGTAACTTTAACTTTTCAATCAGCAGTAATAATTGATCCTTTTTTCTGAGTTTTTAAATTGGTTAATTGAACATTTTTACTTTCAATAATTTTTTTAATTATTTCTTCGTCTTCTTGATCAGCTGAAACATCTAATAAAGAATCAGTTGCTTCTTTTCCTAAATGAAAAGATTCT
>CAZXBN010000031.1:0-5733 GCA_964638845.1 uncultured Candidatus Saccharibacteria bacterium | reverse complement strand
ATCTTCTATCTAATTCAATTGATAAAATAATTTCTTTAAATTTTCTTTCAATTGTTTTTTGGGGTGTTAAAAAGGTTGATCTTATTAATTGTTGAGGAATGGTTGAACCACCAGCTGATAATTTACCTATTTTAAGGTTAATAATTATTGATCTTATAATCCCATTAATATCTATTCCAAAATGATTATAGAAATGAGCATCTTCAGTAGCAATAACAGCTTGTTGTAGGTTCTTAGGTATATTATTAATCGAAGCCCAAGATCTTTTTTCTTCTCCATAAATTTCATAAAGTAAAACTTCTCCAGTTTTATCATAAATCTTAGTAGACTGAGCTAATTGTCTTTCAGTAAAAACTTCTGGTCTTGGGAAGTCTTTAGCGTAATACAAAAATAAAGCAAAAAAGAGGATTGCCGTTAAAGAGAAAATTATTAAAATAAATTTAAATATTTTTTTAAACATTTTTAAAAAATAATAAACAGCTAAATAGCTGTTTTAAGTTTATAAAAAAAGAATCTTTTTAACAAATTAAGATTCTTTTAATTTTTCAACATAGGTTATAGCAGCTGCTAAAGCGTCAGCAGCATGATCTGGTTTTGGAATTTCTTTTAATTTAAGTTTTTTCTTGACTGACTTACCAACTTCTTCTTTTTTTGCTCTTCCGTTTCCAGCAACAACTGCTTTAATTGTAAGCGGGCTATATTCATAAACAGGAATTCTTTTTTTAGCTGCTGTTAAGAGAAGAGAACCTTTTGCTTGAGATACAGTAATAACAGACTTTTTATTAATAAAAAAGTAAACTTTTTCGATTGATATAAAATCAGGTTCATACTTTCTAATAACTCGGACTAAACTATTATTGATTTGTCTTAAACGTTCTCCATCGTGATCATCTGGGGTAGTTTGAATAATTCCATGATCTAAATACTTAATAGTTTTTTTACTTTCTATTAATCCATATCCAGTATTAGCCGTTCCTGGATCTATTCCTAAAATTTTCATTAATTTAAATTAGAATAAATTTCTTGAACGTTTTCGTTATCGTCTAAATCTTCAAATAATTTTTGACAAGATTGTTTTTTACTTTCATCTACATCTGCTTTGTTTTTAGGTTTCCAAACAAGCTTTGTTGATTTTACTTTTACTCCTTCTTCTTCTAAACTCTTTTTTATTTTTTCTGTTTCTTTTGGTGGGGTATAAATTTTTAAATCTTCTTTTTTCCACTCCATATCTTCAGCTCCAGACTCAATAACTGTTAATTCTAAAGTCTCTTTGTCTTTAAAATCATCTTCTTGCTCTTCGAGTTTAACAAGGACATGTCCTTTTCTTTCAAATTTCCAATTAATAGATCCTTTTTGAACTAATTTACCATTATATTTTTTAAGAATTTGTTTAATTTCACTTAAAGCCCTATTTCTATTATCAGTAATTCCTTCAATCATAATTGCTACTTTTCCTGGCCCATAAGCTTCAAAAGTAAATTCTTTTAACTTGTCTTTTTCTAGATCCCCACTTGCTCTTTTAATAGCCTTATCAATATTTTTTTGAGGCATATTATAATCACGCCCCTTATCAATAGCAGCTCTTAATTTAGAATTAAGTTCAGGATCAGGTCCTCCTTCTCTAACAGCAACAGATATAAGACGATTAACTTTTGCAAAGTGTTTACTTCTTTTCTTTGCGTCGGCGTCTTTTGTTGCTTTTACATTTTTAGCATGCGAGTGTCCGGACATTTTTAAATAAGATTATTTTTATATTTTAAAGATTAACTTATTTTTTATTGAAAATCAAATTTTTTATTTATTTTTTTCTTTAATTTAAGAACAAAAAAAGAAAATAAAAAAGAAACTAAAGAGCCGATTAATAAAGTATTAAAGAATTTATTTTGTTTATTTTTTTCTTGGTTTTTATTTATTTTTTTAATTTCTTCTTTATTGTTTGTATTTATTTCTTCCTCGGAGTTGTTTTTTATTATAACTTCTTCATTTTTGTTTTCTTCTTTATCTTTGTCTGTTAAATTTTCTTTATTTTTTGTAATTCTATTGGTCCAAATCCATTGAGACTGAATTTGGGAATAAGATTTATCTAGTGGCGCTTTTTCGTAACAAACACTATCTAAAACATCTTTATTGGGTTGAATTAATTTTAAACAATCCCCGCTATTATTAAGAGTAATATTTGTACTTGTTCTAGAAAAAACCAAAAAACTATTTGGTTTTATTGTTTTTTCTTGAAGGGAATAAGTTGTTGTTACCCCTCTTTGGTCTTCTAGTCTCCAATTAATTAAATTGATTTTTTTATCTCCAATGTTTTTTAATTCAATCCATTCTTTTTTACTATCTGCCCCTTCAGGAGAAGGTAATATTTCGTTAATAATAATTTTATTTGAGTAGTCTTTTTTAATTTTTTTCTTCTGAATTAAACTGTTTTGGCTTTTTGGAGTCCCATTAATTAGATTATTATCGGAATCGAGAGCATAAGTAGATGACGAGTTTGTTTTCCAATTATTAGGATTAGAGCCTAATTCTTTAGGTTTTATTCTCTCCATTGTTTTGTTTTCTTCTTTATCGCCAGCAAACCAGCCATTTAAACAATTAACTTCATCAATTATTTTTGAGTTTTTATTTTTAAGAATTAAGTATTCTCCACTATTGTTTAATCCATAACCGCTCCAACCAGTTGGTTCTTGGTCAGCTTCAATATTTTTAATCGTTGAATCGTCTGTTCTTTCTATTAAAAAATATGAATTAGCTTTAATAATTCCTTTTAATGGTTCGATTTTTTCTCCTTCTTCTTCTAAAGCCCAACCATTTAATTCAATATCTTGGTCGGTATTATTATAAAGTTCTATCCATTCGTCATGACTACTAGCTTTTGTGCCCATCCAAGCTATTTCATTAATTATTACATCTAAAGGTTGGTTTTGAGCTAAAACCAAAGAAGGGAACAGTAAAAGAATAGTTATTATAAGTTTTTTCATTATTTAAATTATAACAAAAATATTGACAGAAACTGAAAAAATAATTAAATTTTAATTAGTGATCTTTAAAATGAAATTTAAAAAACAATTCAAAAAAGATATTGAGTTAAGTTTGAATGGTTTAGGAGAAAAAGAAAAAAAGGAATTTTTAAAAAGAAAAATTAAAGAATTGAAGAATAAAAAAATAGATAAAAACTTTAAAGAGTTGCTAAATCTCCACCTTAATATCTTGAAAGAAGAACTTAAAAGTTTGACGGAATCTTAAAAAAACCGTCTTTTTTATTTTGACTTATTTTTTTAATATGATTAACTAAAAATAGGTGGTTTAAAATTAAAATATCTGAAGAGAAACTTAAAAAAATATTAGAGGAAGAGTTAAGAGGGAAGGATGTAGAAGAATTAGAAAAGATGAAGAAAAATAGTAAAACTCTCTATCAAGATTTAAAAGAAATGGAAGATAGAGGGGTACTTTTAAAAGGAAAATTGTTAAGGATTTTATTTTGTAAAAAAGTTGTGATTAGTAAAATTCTTAATGAAAGAAATAAAAATAAATAAAGGTCAAGTTTACTACTTGACATTTTTTTTAAACTATATTATTATAGTAACAAGTTGAAAGAACCTCGGGATTGGGGGTTGACTGGAATTTTTCTTAGTTGGATAGTTTGGCTTCGGCGAAATTACTCCTCGGAAAGAATCTAAACTTGTATTGATTTACAAGTCTTAGACCCCCGATCTTGGGGTTCTTTTTTTTACCTTTGACCAGTTATTCTTTCTATTTCTTCTATTGTCGTTAGTCCTTTAGCTAGTTTTAAAATTCCATCTTGATATATCGTAGTCATCCCTTTTTTAAGGGCTTTTTCTTTTAATGCAGTGGTTGAGGGAGATTCTAAAATAAACTTTTTAATTTCATCATCAACAATTAAAGCCTCGAAAAGACCTATTCTTCCACTATAACCAGTATTATTACATTCTTTACAGCCGGTTGCTTCAGCTATCTTGAAGTTAGAATCAATTTTTGGTTTGTCGGCCTTATCGGGTATTCCTTTTAAGGCTTTTTTAATTTCTTTAATCTCTTCTTCTGTTGTTTTTCTTTCCTTTTTACAATTATCACAAACTTTTCTAATAAGTCTTTGAGCAATAGCTAAATTAATAGCTGGGGCAATATTAACTGCCTTTTCTCCTAAGGCTTGTAGTCTTGGGATTGTTCCAGCTGCACTATTAGTGTGAAGAGTACTAAAAACTAAATGCCCTGTTAAAGCAGCTTGTAAAGCAATAGTTGCTGTTTCAAGGTCTCTTATCTCACCTACAAGAATAACGTCAGGGTCTTGTCTCATTACTGATCTTAATCCATTAGCAAAGGTATAGTCTTTTTCTGGGGCAACTTGAGTTTGAGATATTCCGGATAGGTGATATTCTATTGGATCCTCAATAGTAATAACTTTGTTTTGTGGGTTCTCTATTTCCTTTAAAAATGCATAAAGAGTAGTAGTTTTACCAGAACCGGTAGGACCAGTAACGATTACCATTCCGTTAGGTTGATTCATTTGTTTTTCAAAAAGTTCAAGTAAATCAGCTCTTAATCCTAACTTTTTAAAACTAATTAAACTTTTTGGATCTAATATTCTTAAAACAAGCGTTTCTCCATATTCTGAAGGTAAAACAGAAACCCTAACCTCAACAGTGTAGTATTTTGTAATAGCATTATCAGGGTCTTCAGGCAAAGCAATAGAAAATCTACCATCTTGAGGCTTGTCTTTAATATTCAATTTTAATTCAGAAACAAGTTTGATTCTGGAAATTAATTTGTTGTAAACTTTATGATCTAATTCAACTACTTCTTGTAAGATTCCGTCTGATCTAACTCTTATTTTTGAATTTCCTTTTTTAGGTTCAAAGTGAATATCGGAAACTCCTAAAGCAACTGATCCTCCTAGGATTTTTGCTAAAACTTCGGTTGTTCTTTCACCCAAGGACATTTCAATTTCTTCTCCGAAAGAAGGAATATTGGTAACGTTTTCTTTAATTTGAAGGAAATCCTCAGGCGTTATTTTAATTTCTTCAGTGATTTTTTTTGAATTAGTAGCCATAAGAAGTTAGAATGTAAGTAATTACTTTAAAAGTATATCATTTTTTCTTAAAAGTCAATTTTAAAAAATATGGAAATTACGAAAATTACTAATAGTTTTTTTGAGACTCAGGAGTTTGGAAAAGAGGTTGCAGAAAAAATTTTAAAGAAGGAAAATAATAGTAAAAAAGCTAAAATTTTAGCTTTAAAAGGAGACTTGGGATCAGGTAAAACCACCTTTATTCAAGGTTTTGCAAAAGGATTAGGAATAGAAGAAAAAATTTTAAGTCCAACTTTTGTAATATTTAAAAAATTTAAAATTAAGAATCCTGATTTTTATTTGTTTTATCATATTGATTGTTATAGACTTAAAAATTCAGAAGATCTTTTAACTTTAGGTTTTAAAGATTTTTTAAATAATCCTAAAAACATTATTGCAATTGAATGGGCAGAAAAAATAAAAGATATTCTACCTAATAAAAAAATAAATATTAATTTTAAAATGAAAGGAAAAGATAAAAGAGAAATAAAAATAAAATGAAAAAAGATAAAAAAAGACTAATTATTACTGATAGTAATTCAATAATTCATAGATCCTTTCATGCTCTACCTCCTTTAAAAAACAAAGATGGTGAATTGGTCAATGCAGCTTATGGTTTTTTAGCTATTTTTTTAAAAACGATTAAGGAT
>CAZXBN010000030.1:0-5745 GCA_964638845.1 uncultured Candidatus Saccharibacteria bacterium | reverse complement strand
CTCCTAGTTTTTGGTCAAAACCTTTTTCTGCAATAAACTTCTTTCCTTTTTTAGTGATTTTTAATTCAATATTTTTTTCTTTTAATCTTTTAATAACTTTATTCATTTCTAAATCAACTATTTCTCGAATATCTTTTTTACTTAAATAATCAAAAATAACAATATCATCAATTCTGTTTAAGAATTCTGGTTTAAATTCCTTTTTTAAAGCTCCTTGCACTCTTTGTTCTAATTCTTCTCTTTTCGCCTGTTTCCCATCATTACCAACAAATCCAAAAGCTGATTTTTTAGCAATAATATCTGAACCAACGTTAGAGGTCATAATCAAAATAGCATTTTTAAAAGAAGCAACTCTTCCTTTTGAATCAGTCAACCTTCCATCTTCTAAAACCTGAAGTAAGATGTTAAAAACTTCCGGATGAGCTTTTTCAATTTCATCTAATAAAACAATTGAATAAGGTCTTCTTCTAATTTTATCAGTTAATTGATTACTTTCTCCATGACCAACATAGCCAGGGGGAGATCCAATCATTTTAGAGACATTATGCTTTTCCATATACTCAGACATATCAAATCGAATTAAGGCATCTTCATCGTTAAACAAGAATTCAGCTAAAGCTTTAGCTGTTTCTGTTTTACCAACTCCTGTTGGTCCTAAAAACATAAATGAACCAAGAGGTCTTCCTTCCTCTGAAAGTCCGGCTCTTGCCCTCCTAACTGCGTTAGAAATTGCTTTTAAGGCTTCTTCTTGTCCAATTACCCTCTTGTTTAATATCTTTTCCATTTCTTCAAGTTTTTCCTGTTCTTCTTCTAATAATTTTGTAACTGGAATTCCAGTCCATTGAGAAACAACTTTTGCAATATCTTCGTCGGTTACTTCCCCTTTTAAGATAGAACTTTTCTTTTGAATTCTTGTTAATTTCTTTTCTGATTTTTTAAGTTCTTTTTTCAAATCAGGAATTTGACCATACTTTATTTTAGCTACCTTTTCTAAATCAGCCTTACTTGTTGCTTTTTCAGCTTCAAAACGAGCTTTTTCAATCTTTTTCTTAATATTCTTTATTTTATTAATTAATTCTTTTTCAGTTTGCCATTTGGTTTGTAAACTTTTTTCTTTTTCTTTTAAATCGGCTAATTTCTTTTTAATTTTCTTTCTTCTTTTCTTTTTCCCTTTTTCTTCTTTTATTGCTTCTTGTTCAATTTCTAATTTATTAATTTCTTTCTTTAGTTTTTCAAGTTTTTCTGGCTCAGATTCAAGTTCAAGCCTTAAAGTACTCATTGCTTCATCCATCAAATCAACTGCCTTATCTGGTAAAAATCGATTACTAATGTAACGACTTGCTAATTCAGCACAAGTAATTAAAGCTGAATCTTTAATTTTAACCCCATGGTGTAATTCATACTTTTCCTTAATTCCTCTTAAAATTAAAACAGTATCTTCAATTGAGGGCTCAGCAACATAAATAGGTTGAAACCTTCTTTCTAAAGCTTGGTCTTTTTCAACATATTCTTGGTATTCTTTTAAGGTGGTTGCTCCAATTGCCTTTAATTCTCCTCTTGCTAAAGCTGGTTTTAATAAATTAGAAGCATCAATTGAACCTTTAGCTGCTCCAGCCCCAACTAAAGTATGTAACTCATCAATAAATAATAAATAATGACCAGCTGCTTTTTTAACTTCTTTTAATAAAGCCTTAACTCTATTTTCAAATTCTCCTCGATATCTTGTTCCAGCAACCAAGGATCCTAAGTCTAAAGAAATTAATTCTTTGTCTTCTAAACTATCAGGAACATCATTTGAAACAATTTTTTGAGCTAAACCTTCAACAATTGCAGTTTTACCAACTCCAGCTTCTCCAATTAAAACAGGATTATTCTTAGTTCTTCTTGATAAAATTTGCATTAATCTTTTAATTTCTTTTTCCCTTCCAATAACTGGATCTAAATCTCCCTTTTTAGCTGCTTCAGTTAAATTGTAAGCATACTTTTCAATCACCCTATATTTCGATTCAGGTTTTCGATCAGTTATCCTCTGTCCGCCTCTTATCTTATTTAACTCTTTTAAAGCAATATCATAATTTAATTTTCCGTAATCAAGAGCTCCTTCTTTTTGATCAGTCTTTAAAAAGGTGGCTTCATCTAAAACCTTCTTAGCTTTTGTATCAATCCTTAATAAGGCTAAAAATAAGTGTTCAATTGAAATATAGTCATCTCTCATCTTTTCAGCATTTTTTTGAGCAACACTAAAAACCTTGGCCATATCTTGAGTTAAATAAAATTGACCAATTGTGTTTGGAGTAGAAATTAAAGATATATCATCTAGAGCTTTAGATGTTTGATCTTTTAACTTTTCAATATCAATTCCAATTCTTTGTAATAAGTTAATAACAATACTATCTTCTTGACTCAATAAAGCAAAAAGTAAATGCAAAGCATCGATTTGCTTTTGTTTCTTTTCCTTACTTAATTGTTGAGCTTTTACAATTGCTTCTTGAGCTTTGTGAGTAAATTTTTGTTGATTCATTTTAAATATTTCTTTCTTTTAAAGTTGCTTTTAAATGGATTTCTTTCCCGCCTCTTAAGACTTTAAGGGAAATTTCGTCTCCTGGGGAATATTTCATTATCTCTTCCCCTAAACTATTTTCAGAGTCTATTTTTTGATTATTAAGCTCTAAAATAATATCTCCTTCTTTAATTCCAGCCTGATCAGCTGCTGATCCTTCAATTATTGGTTTTTCACCATTAGAACCTCTTAAAACTAAAGCCCCATAATCAACTGGTAGATCTTCTTCTTTTTTTAATCCTTCAGTAATTTCAACATATCTAACCCCTAAAAAAGGATAGATTATCTCCCCTTTTTCTCTCATTCTTTGAACATCTCTTTTAGCCCTATTAATTGGTATTGAAAAAGCAATATTTTGTCCTTCAACATCAATCGCGGTATTAATCCCAATTACTTCACCATCTAAGTTAAGAAGAGGACCTCCAGAATTTCCTTTATTGATAGCTGTATCAGATTGAATCACATTTTTAAGAGTTTCATAAAAATCTCCTCCAGAAGCATTAATTGTTCTTTCTAATCCAGAAACAACACCAACTGAAACAGCATTTTGATATTTTCCTAAAGCATTTCCAATAGCAATAACAGTTTGACCAACCTTAATCTTATCTGAATCACCTAGTTGAATCTTAGGAAACTCTTTTTCACTGTTTTGAATTTGTAAAACAGCTAAGTCTTGAATTGGGTCTCGAGCAATAACTTTAGCTGAATATTCATTTCCATCTAGAGCTAAAACCTTAAAATTAGCTTCTTCATCTAAAACTACATGTTTATTAGTCAAAACAACTCCATCTTTTGAAATAATAAAACCTGTTCCCTCTCCAACCTCTTGCTCTTCAGCTCCATCTTGTTCGTAAGATTGAAAAAAACCATCACTTTTAATTTTATAAACTGGGACTTCTTTAGTTACTACAATACTAACAACGGCTGGAGAAACATCCTCTACAATCTGAACAACCTTTTCTTCCTGAGTCTCTTTTGGGTCACAACTACAATCATAGTTTGATCTATTATGAACTAGTTGAGCAAAACTATTTTCAATTTGATTATAAAATAAATCACTTGCTAAAATTCCAGCTAGAAAACTAACCAAAACTGAAGCGGTTAAAATACCAAAGATATTATCTTTGATTTTTTTATTTTTTTTATTTGATTTTAATAACTTAAAGTGAGGTAAATTATAATTAATCATAAAATCTTAAACTGTGTTTAATAAATTTTTTAATTTTTTTAGTTTTTGAACGTCTTTTTTGATTATAAAAACGATAATTAAAAATATCTGACTTAATTGGACCAATAAATAACATATAAAGGCCAGCAAAAAAGTATTTAATATAAGTTTTAACACTTCCATCCCTTCTTGTTCTTCGGTCAGAAGTTAAAACTGGATTATCTAGTTCAATATAACCAAATTTACCACATCTTCCAACCTCTCTAACATATTCATGATCTTCAGCTAAAACTATTTCTTCATCAAAACCATTTATTTTTTGATGAATTGTTTTTTTAGCTAAAATAGAATTACAAGCATGAGGTAAAAAATCCTGACTTAACTTTGTCCAAAAATTATAACCCCAAAGAATAATTTCATCAATCTTATTACCATCAACAGTAATTGGAAAATAGGCTGCATCTAAATCTCTTTCTTTAAATTCAGATAATATCTTCTCAAAGAAATTATCAGGTAAGTAAAAATTATCAGCATCCATGAATAATAAAAGTTCGCCTTTTGCAACTTTTACCCCTTCATTCCTTCCTTTCGCTGGTACTCCTCCTTGAACTACCCTACAACCAAACTCTTTAGCTATTTCAACCGTCTTATCAGTTGAATTAGCATCAGCAATAATGATTTCATAATCATTAAAATCCTGTTTTTTGATTTCCTTTAAAAATCTTGGTAAATAATCTTCCTCATTTAAAGTTGGGATAATAATACTTAACATAAATTTATTGTTTAAAATAATTTTTTAGCCTCATTCCAAATCTGAGGTTGGTTTTGTTTTTCTTTCATCCAATACCACCATTCTGAACCCCAAAGGTAAAATTTGTCAAGCCCTGTTTTTTCAGCAAACTGAATATTTTCCTTAAATTTATCAATATTCATTGTTTTCATTTGTTCTTCTAAAGAACAATTATAAAGTAAGTTTGGACACCATGGCTCAGCCTGTAGCTCAGAACAAATAACCTCCTTATCAAATAAATCTTCAACTATTTCTTTCTTTTTCCAGTAAAAGAAAGGTGGAAAAGGATATTGATAATATCTTTTAGCCCGACTTTGCCATACCTCACGATACATAGTAACACCAACAATATCGCCTAATTTAGCTGCCTCAAACCAAAGAGAACCCTCCCCACTATCGGTAATTAAAATTGGTCTTTTGTGATAATCATCAACTTTTCTTACCATTTCAATCTCCTTTTTTAAGGTTTCTTTATCTTGCCAAGGACACTCCCCAAAAGAAAACAAAGGTTCATTCTCTACACCCCAAGCAACAATTGCTCCTGATTCTTTATAACGAGTAATTAAAGTTTGAAGTAGCTTAACAACTTTTTCTTTCTGCTCTTCTTCGCTTAAATTTTTAGCCCAATCCGGAACATGACATTCGGGCCAACGACCAGTCTTCATTCCAATCACTAAAATAACATCAGCATTGTTTTTTTGAGCTTCATCTAATTGCCAGTCTAAATTTCGAAAATTAAATTTTCTTTCTTTTGGCTCTAATAAGTCCCAATGAGTTATTAATTTAACTTTTTTAACCTTTAAATCTTCTAAAATTGACTTATAAGCTAATCTCCAGTTTAAACCTAAATCTTGAGCATGCTTATAGGAAAAAACTACCCCAAACTCTGGTTTTTCGGTTGATGGTACTTCTGAACTAAAAAGATAGACAATAAAAGAGGCAAAACAAATTAATAAAAGTAAAAGGAATATTTGAATAATTTTTATTATAGACATTAATATTTTTTAGAAATAATTTTTTTAATACTTAAAAATCCCCTTTTTTCAGTTTCAATAAAACCCTCCATTGCTGCTTCCGCTAACCAGCCTTTATCTAAATAATCAAATAACCATTCATCAGTATGATTAGGATTGTATTGTTCAATAGCAAATCCAGAATTTAAAAGCCATATTTTATTAAATCTTTCTTGTGAGCCGATACAAGTAGCAAGAATTAATGGTATGCCTA
>CAZXBN010000029.1:0-5852 GCA_964638845.1 uncultured Candidatus Saccharibacteria bacterium | reverse complement strand
CTTGTCTTCTTTTTCTTTTCCACTAATTATTCTTTCAAATTCTTTTCTTTCAATTGTTTCTTTTTCAATAAGGTTCTTTGCAAGTTTTTCTAATAAGTTCTTTTTCTTTTTTAAAACTTTTTCTGTTTTCTTGTAAGCATCATTAATGAATTTTTTAATCTCTTTGTCAATTAAAGAAGCTGTCTCTTCAGAATAATCTTTCTCCTCGGAAAGCTCTTTTCCAAGAAACACAGTTTCTTTCTGCCCGCCAAAACTTAAAGGCCCTAAAGAAGACATTCCATAAATTTTTACTAATTTCTTTGCCAATTGAGAGGCTTTTTTTAAATCACTAGAAGCTCCAGTTGTTACTTCTCCAAACTTTATCTTCTCAGCACAATAACCACCTAAAGCAACTGAAATTGAACTTAAAAATTCAGATTTTTTCCTCATTCTTCTTTCCTCTTTCGGAGTTTTAAGAACATAGCCACCAGCCCCATTAGCCCTCGAAATAATAGATATTTTTCTAACGGGTTGAGATTTTAATAATTCACTAGAAACTAAAGCATGACCAGCTTCATGATAAGCAGCAATCTCTTTTTCTTCTTTTGTAATAACTCTACTTTTTTGTTCAGGACCTAATAAAACTTTTTCGATTGAATCTAAAAGATCTTCTTGATATATCTTTTTTTGTTCTTTAGATGCAGCTAAAATTGCTGCTTCATTAGTAATATTTTCAAGGTCTGCTCCAGAAAAACCAGGAGTTCTTTCTGCAACCTCCCTTAAATCAACGTCTTCTGCTCCAGGTTTTCCTTTAAAGTGAAGCTTAAGAATTGCTTTTCTATCTTTAATGTCTGGTAAATTAAAATTTATTCTTCGATCAAACCTTCCGGGACGTAACAAGGCTTTATCTAAAACATCGGGACGATTTGTTGCCCCCATAACAATAATATTGGTATCTCTATCAAAACCATCCATTTCTTTAAGGAGTTGATTTAATGTTTGTTCACGTTCATCATTACCTCCGCCTATTCCTGCCCCCCTCATCCTTCCAACTGCATCTATCTCATCAATAAAAACAATACAAGGTGAATTCTTTTTTGCTACTTTGAATAAATCTCTAACTCTAGCTGCCCCAGTTCCAACAAATAATTCTACAAAAGAAGAACCAGAAGTATGAAAGAAGGGAACACCCGCTTCTCCAGCGATTGCCCTTGCTAACAAAGTTTTTCCTGTTCCTGGAGAACCAATCAATAAAACACCTCTTGGAATTTCAGCCCCCATTTTTAAATATTTTTTAGGATTCTTTAAAAAATCAACAACCTCCTTTAATTCGGTTTTAACTTCCTTTAAACCGGCGACATCTTCAAAGGTAGTTTTCTTGTCTTTTTTAGATTGAAAAAGTTCTGCTTTATTCTTAGTAAAACTAAAAGCCTTCATTGACCCCTTTTTGGATTTTTTGAAAATAGTCCAAAAAAAGAATCCAAAAATTAAAAGAGGAAGAACTGAAAATAGAAATGGATTTAACCAAACCCAAACATCAGTAACTTCCTCAATTTTAACATCTACCTTATTTAAAGCTTCTTGACTAACTCCATAATTTAATAAAGATTCAGACAAAGAAGCTTCTGTTTCTTTTCTAGTAATAGCTTTCCCCTCATCCTTATAAGTAGCCTTCACTTCTTGACCAGAAACAACAACTTTTTCTATTTCACCTGAATTAATCTTATTAACAAGCTGATTAATAGAAATATTTTCAGCTTCTGGTGAAATTTCGAATAAACTAAAAAAAGCTGAAACAGCTAAAAAAACTAACAAAACTAAAGTAAAGTTTTTCATTAAAGTATTCATCTTTTTTTAAAGAAATTATTTTTCAATTAGTTTCAAGCTCATCCTGTGTTCTTCTTCGTCGACAGAAAGAACTTTGAAATTGTATTTTTCTCCCACTTCAAGTTTTTTATCCATTTGAGATTTTTTATCAAACTCAGAAATGTGACAAAGAGCCCTAATCCCTTCTTCAACTTTCACAAAAGCACCAAAAGAATTCACTTTTGTTACTTTGCCAGAAATAGTAGACCCTTTTTCATATTTTTCTTTAATTCCTTTCCAAGGGTCTTCTTTAAGAGCTTTGAGTGATAAAGATATCTTTCCTTTTGAAATATCTATTATCTTGGCTTCTACCTCATCTCCTGATTTTACAATAGAGGAAGGATTCTTAACAATTTTCCAATCCAGTTCTGAAATATGAATTAATCCTTCTAATTGTTCTTTAGAAGATTTAGCCGAAATAGGAAATTTAATAAAGGCTCCAAAATCAGTCACTCCTGTAATTTCACCCTTAACAACATCTCCAATTTCATACTTCTTTAGCATCTTTTTCATTTTATCGACATCTTTGGCTCTTTCAGATAAAATAATTTGATTTTTCTCAGGAAATAAATCAAGAATTTTAACAGTAAACTCTTCTCCAATAAATTCTTGGAGTTTTCTTAAAATTTTTCTTCTGTCGCCACCCTCTACCTTAGGATAATGTTTATTTGTTAATTGAGAGACAGGCAAAAAAGAATCGACTCCCATTAATTTAGTCATTAGTCCACCTTTATTTGCACCTAAGATTTTAACTTGAATTAATTCACCTTCATCTTTTCTTTCTTGCAAGTCTTCGAAGGTCATTTCTCTAAATGCTTCACGAACCGATAATTCAATGAAGCCATCATCAGTTTCTAAATCAACAACCTTACCACAAACCTTATCTCCTTTTTCTAAATCCCTAAGTTGTCTTTTAGAGTCTAAAAACTCTCTACCAAAAATTGTTCCTGTTCCAACAGGACCTAAATCAAGAAAAATAGAGGATCTTGCTTTTCCGATAACTGATCCTTCTACAATCTCTCCAACCTTCAAAGGTTTTAAATCTTCGTTTTGTTCTAATATTTTTTTCATAGTTTTCATATTTGTTATGATGTTAGATTACAATATTATTATTTTTTTTTCAAACTTGAATAAAGAAATTAACTGTGTTAATTTGTAGGAACAATAATCTTATTCAAAAATATTATGAAAATTTCTTGGTACGGTCAAAGTTTATTCCAAATAACAAGTCGAATAAAAAGGAAAAAAATAAGAGTAGTTATCAATCCTTTTAAGAAAAAAGATACGGGGTTAAAGCCTCCTAAATTAAAAACTGACATTTTAATTTGTAGTAACAAAGAAAATCATAATTTAAAAGTTGCTAAAGGTAAAAAACATTTCTTAATAGACAACCCAGGCGAATATGAGATGAAAAGAATTTTTATTCAAGGAATACCTAGTTTCGAATTTGAAAAAAAGAAAAAAGGGAAAAAGAAGAAGGAAAGAAAAAAGAAATTTGCTAAAAATGTTATCTACACTATTGAAATTAACAATATTAAGTTCTGTCATTTAGGAGATTTAAAACAAAAAGAATTAACCGAAAAACAATTAGATAGAATGGGTATAGTAGACGTCTTAATGGTTCCAGTTGGAGGCAACAATACAATTGATGCGGAAGAAGCAAACGATATTGTTGGACAAATCGAACCAGGAATAATCATTCCAATGCATTATGATGTTCCTAAATTAAAAATGGACTTAGATTCACTTGAAAAATTCTTAAAATTAAGAAAAGCTGAGAAAGTAAAACCTGTTAAAAAAGCAAAAATTTACAAAAAAGATATTGATCATGAAAAACCAAAAATAATAACACTAAAAAAATGAAAAACGTAAAAGAAATAATTAAAAAATTTACAAAAAAGAATATTCCGGAAATTCTTCCTGGAGATACTGTTAAGGTTTATCAAAAAATAAAGGAAGGAGAAAAAGAAAGAATTCAAGTTTTTGAAGGAATAGTTTTAGCAAGAAAGCATGGCAAAGAAATGGGGGCAACAATAACAGTTAGAAAAAAGAGCAAAGGAGTAGGAATAGAAAGAATCTTTCCTCTTCACTCTCCTTCTATTAAAAAAATAGAAGTTGTTAAAAGAAGCAAGACCAGAAGAGCTAAACTTAATTATTTAAGAGAAGCAAAAGGAAAAAGAGCAAGACTTAAAAGAAAAGAATTTGATAAAGACAAAGTAAATAAGGTAAAAGAAATACAAAAAGAAAAAGAAAAGAAAGAGAAGGAAGAAAAGAAAGAGAAAAACTCTAAAAAATAATAATTCTTCTGAATGGGCCGAGGTGGTGGAACGGAAGACACGCATCTCTAAGGAAGATGTGCTAGCAATAGCTTGAGGGTTCAAATCCCTCCCTCGGCACAAGTTTTTAATTTTGGGCGCGTAGCTCAGCGGCTAGAGCATCTGCGTTACATGCAGGAGGTCATAGGTTCAAATCCTTTCGCGCCCACAAAGTAAACCCCCTTCACTTCTGAAGGGGTTTTAACTTTAACAAAAAAATAAAATGTGATAATTTTTCAATAGGTGATTAAAATTGAAAAAAACAATAAAAGAAGTAATTAATGAAATTGTATTTTTAGGATTTTTAACGTTTCTTCTCTTCCTAAAGTTTGGAGTGGTAGCTCAAATAATAAAGATGATTTTAGCCACTATTTTCTTTTTCGGAAACTTTATCTACTTTTCCAAAAGAAAAGTTAGTGGATTTAGTTTAACAGTTGAAATGATAAATTATTCTTTTTTAATAATAATTTTCATTTTAGCTATAGAGCTTTTAAATTAAGCTCTTTTTTTATTTAAGATTTTTAATATTTAATATTTTTTTAAGCTTTTCACCAAACTTCTTTTTGTCAACTTTTGTTTGTAACTTATATTCTTTTAGTTCTTGCCTATTATTTAATTTCTTTTCTGCTTTTAGTTTTCTAACTTTATCAATCTCTTCAATAAAGCATTGAATGTTCTTTAATTCTTTCCCTTTAAGTTCTCTTTTCTTTCTAAATTCCGGCCATTGGGTTTTATGGATACTAATTTGACCTCCTTCTTTTTTAAATAAATTTTGATAAATTTCTTCGGTAATAAAAGGCAGAATTGGAGCATAAAGCTTAATAATATTAAATAAACAAGTATAAAGAGTAAATTTAACTGCTTCCTCTTTAGATCGATGTTTAACAATTTCTAAATAATAATCACAAAAAGTTGACCAAAATAATTCATCTAAAGTTTTTCTTGCTTTTGCATATTCATAATTTTCAAAATAATTTGTTACTTTTTGAATAGCTTGATTAAGTTCATGTAAGATCCACTTATCTTCTGGTTCTAAATTTACATCATTGTTCAATTTATAGTCTTCAAGATTCATTGAACAGTAACGAGATGCATTCCAAATCTTGTTAGCTAAATACTTTCCTTTTTCTACCTCTTCTAAAGTAAATTTATGATTGGCCCCCAAACTAGCCCCTGTTGCCCAGTAACGGATAGCGTCTGCTCCATACTCTTCAAGTAACTTATCAGGATTAACATAATTTCCTTTTCTTTTAGAAATCTTCTTTCCTTTTTTATCTAAACCATGACCTGAAATCATTACGTCTCGAAAAGGAAGCTTATCAAAATGAAGATGAGACTTTACAATTGAAAAGAATAACCAAGTTCTTATTATCTCAAAGGCTTGAGGTCTTAAGGTATTAGGAAATATTTTCTTTTTTAGTTCCTCGTCTTCAACAAGTTCAGCATCAATAAAAGGAGTACAAGAAGAAGTAGCCCAAGTATCTAAAACATCTTTTTCTGGTTTAATCTTTTGAGAACCACATTTAGGACATTTCTTAACTGGAGCTTTATCTTCTAAAGGATCAACTGGAAGATCTTTTTCCTTTGCTACCTGAACTCGCGAACAGCGATACCACAACACGACGTCAGTTGGAGCGTGACGCGCTTTACGCAAATTACATCGAACGGCAAAAGCGCGATGTCGACAAGCTG
>CAZXBN010000028.1:0-5884 GCA_964638845.1 uncultured Candidatus Saccharibacteria bacterium | reverse complement strand
TTCAGACATTTAATTATTTTTTTAATTAATATTTTCTATTAATTATCTTATCATTTTTCAAAAAATAATTTAATAACTTTTTATTGTTTTTCAAATAAAAAATTGATTTTTTAATTTTTTAATTTTTAAAATTAAGCCTCTATCCTAGAAAATAAATAACTAGCCAATACTAAAAGAAAAATAGAAATAGAAGAAAGAATCAAAACATTATTCCAAAACTCAAAAATATTTATACCTATTAATAGTCCTCTTAAAGTATCAACCCCATAAGTTAAAGGATTAATAAAGGCAATACCCCTTAATACCTGAGGAGCTTTTTCTAAGGGAAACAAAGCTCCAGATAAAAAGAAACTAGGCATTACAACAAAGTTCATAATTAATTGAAAACCATGAAAATCCTCCATTGTTGCAGCAATAGCCGTTCCTAATGAAGCATACAATAAAGCAATTAAAAAGATTACTAAAAAAACAACTGGAACTAACCAAACGTTAATAGGTCTAAAACCAACAAACAAGGTTAAACAAAAAACTAATAATCCTTGTAAGGTTGCTACTGTTGCTCCTCCTAAAACCCTTCCTAAAACAATACTAAGACGAGAAACCGGAGCAACTAAGGTTTCCTTTAAGAAACCAAATTGTTTGTCCCAAATAAGCTCTACACCATTAAAGATAGCCATAAAGACTACTGCTTGAGAAATAATTCCAGGAGTTAAAAAGCTAATATAGTCTATTCCTTCAGCTTGAGCAAAAGTAGCTCTCATTCCAAACCCTAAAGAGATTAACAAAAGAATTGGCTGCCCTAAAGAACCAAGAATTCTTGATTTAGTTCTCCAGTAACGTTTTATTTGTCTTAACCAAAGAATGTAAATTGTTTTTATCATTTTCTTCTATTTCTTTTTCTTCTAAATTGTCTCATCCTATCTAAAGAACTGGCATCTTTTTCTCTAATACTCTTACCAGTTAAAGAAATAAAAGCTTCTTCTAAAGATTGAGCCTCGACTTTATTTTTAATTTCTTTTAAATCTCCTCGTATAATAATCTTTCCTTTATCAATAATTGCTATCTCCTGAGCCATTTTCTCTGCTTCCTCCATATAGTGAGTAGTAAAGAAAATGGTTGTTTGATATTTTTTGTTTAAATTTTGAATATAATTCCAAATCTTATTTCTTGTTTGTGGATCTAAACCTAAAGTTGGCTCATCTAAAAACAAAACCTTGGGATGATGAATTAATCCTCTTGCTATTTCTAATCTTCTTTTCATTCCTCCGGAAAAAGTTTTAACAAAACTATCCTTTCTTTTCCACAAATTAACCATCTTTAATAATTTTTTAATTCTTTTTGGTCTTTCTTCTCTAGAAACATGAAAAAGAATTGCATGAAAGTTCATATTTTCATAAGCAGTCAATTCTTCATCTAAACTAGAATCTTGAAAAACTACTCCAAAAGATTCTCTTGCTTTGTCTTGCTCTTTTAAAACATTAAAACCATTTAAATAAACTTCTCCCTGAGTTGGTCTTAAAAGAGTGGTCAACATTTTAATAGTTGTTGATTTTCCAGCCCCATTAGGACCTAAAAAAGCAAAAATAGTTCCTTTTTCAACACTAAAAGAAACATCATTAACTGCTGTTAATTTTTTAAATTTTTTAGTTAAATTTTTAACCTTAATTGCTGTCATATTATAAGTATATACCCATTAAAAAACCTCGTCAAAAAGAAAAAGATGATAAATTAATCATCTTTGTTTTTAAGATAAAAAAAATTAAAATTTAAATTTCAGTTCGGTATATTCATTAGTCTCCATAATCGAAGAAATAAATCTATTTTCCTTCGGAGCAACAAGGAGAGTGCTTCTATACCGAGCCGGGAAGGGATGATCCTTTATTTTCTGAATATTCAACAAATAAGAATTTTTTTCTGAAGAATATTCAAAAATAGAATAAGCCCTACTCGTAGCTGTTAATATTCCATCCTTAGTCCAGGCGTTTTCAAAAAAGATTTCAAAAACTCTAAACTCTGAACCTGAAGCAATAAATGGAATCCAGTGAATCCATTCTATTATCTTTTCTCCGTTAGCTAAAATAAAACCAACTCTACTATCCCAGAGATCAGACAAATACAAGATTCTGGTTGGACCGCCTGGGTTTTTGTAAACTATCTTCTCTTGAGGATCCTCAAGAAAAATTTGGCAATTATTCAGGTGTTTCTTATATTGTTCCTTTCCTGCATAACTAACAAATCTTTTATAGTCTTCAAATTCCCAATCTCTCTTGAAGGAGAAATTAATAACTTCTCCATCATTAAACACTTTTTCAAGAGTAATCCACTTGAAATCAGAATAAGGAAGTTTAGCAATATTAAGAAATCTTCTCCCTTTTTCGCAGGCCACATATAAATCTCCTGTAATATAATTTATAATGGCACTACAAATAGGAATCCCTTTTCTAATTACCGTTAATGCTGAAACTCCGCCCGAAACCATAGCTTCTCCTCCAGCAAAATCTTCCCATTCTTTTATCCCTTCTTCGTTCTTCCAAGAACAAAATTTCTTTTTTTGTTGTTCTTTACCTAAACCTCCGAAGAAATTTTCCAAATGCCACGATCGGTCAGTTGGGTCCCCAATACAAACTACGGGTCCAACATCTCTACTATGCCAATTCTTTATCTTATCTTGAGCATCATCCTGCTCTTCTGTAATTAAGATAAGATCTGGATCTGCTTCCGCTAAATCCCTCTTAATGCTCGTTTCTGGAAAAGAGTCGAACCTAATTGTATCACTCTTCCCATATTCACTTTCCTTTAGTAACTCCATAATAGAAGTCTGTTTTACCAATTCATAGGCTTCTAATAAAGAGCTGACTATTATATTGCAATAAAACTCGTCTATTCCTTTAATTTTTGTCACCTTTTTAAAAGTTCTAAGTTTATTCAATAAAAAAAATTAACATTTGTCAATAATTAAAAAACATTTTAAAAAAGTTGAAATTATCTTTTTATTTAAAAAGTCTTTATTAATTTTTCTAATATACTTAGCTATAAAAAATCTCTTAATTTATTTTTAAACTCTAAAAAAACACATTTGTTTCTTTTATTAACTCTTTTTAGTTAGTATAAGAAATAAAACATATAAAATCAGACATTATTTAGAATTTTTGTCTTTAAAAATTAAATATAAAATTATTCCTAAAAAGAAAAAAGCAGTTAAAAGATAAAATAAAAAATTAGTTTCCGGTTCAGGAAAAAACAACAAAGTAAAATAACCTATAATTACTGTTATTGCAATTAAAACCTTATTATTCATTTTTTTAAGTTATTATATTACTTAAACAATAGCTTGATTGTTTGGTTTTTCCAAACTAAGTTTTTAAATTACAACATAATTAAAAACTTTAAAATTAACCTATTCTTCAAAAACCTAGCTTATATTTCATAAATTCTTGAAAAACAAAAATTAAGAGAATACAAATAAAAATTAAAAAAAGCTTAAATAACATCTTAACATTAAAAATAACCCTTCTTTTTAAAGATAAATCTTTATGTTTAGCCAATCGCTTTTCAAAGGGTCTTTTTTTCTTGTAAATACCCCATTTTTTTTCAAGCTTTAAAATTGATTCTTTTATTTTAAAGTCTATCGGGAAAATTACATTAAAGCCTATTAAAAAAAGACTGGCTGTACTAAGAAATAAAAATAAAAAAACACAAACATAATTTTTAGAAAAAACCATCAATTCAGAAGAACCTAATTCAAATTTTTTTTCTGAAACATTTAAACATTTAGTAAAGGAATCTCCTAGAATAAAAAAACTAGAAAAGACAATAAAAAACATAGTAGCCAGTAAAACTGAAACCATGATTACTTTTGCCCCACCATAAAGAAATTTTATAATTTGTTTTTTCATTTTTTAATATTTAATAATTATAACAAAAAAAGAAAGGATTTAATTAATAAAAAGAATAATATTTATTTTTTTGTTTTTTTTCTTTCAAAAATTTTTACTTTTTACCAATAAAATAAAAATAATCTTGTTAAGAATTTTTAAAATCCTTATCCTTCTCTACTATATCAGGATTAACTTTTAAACTCATCTTATTAATTCCCATTAATTTAATTCCGTCTAAAGTTTTTACTCTTGATAAAGCAACGTAACCCATTCCATATTCAAAAGACTTAGATAAATCTATTTCGGCTACATCTAAACTCATTCCCTGACTTTTATGAACTGTAATCGCCCAAGCTAAACGTAAAGGGAATTGTTTAATACTGCCTAAAATCTCATCCTCTTCTTTAAGGTGCCATTTAGCTGGTTTAACTTTTATCTCTAAACCTGACCTTGTTTCCACAATTGGATATTTGTCCTCATAATCAACTACTTTACCTAAAGTTCCATTAACATAACCCTTGTCAAAATTATTTTTAACAAACATTACAATCGCTTCTTTTTTTAATCTTAACTTTTCAGGAGCTAAACAACTTCTTTTTAAAAAACTAACTATTCTTTTAGAACCAATCGAGCTCATTTTATAAATTCTTTCTTTTTCATTTATTCGGTCCAATTCATAGCGATTAATTAAATCAACATTAAAATTATGAGTATAAAGTTTAGTTGGTTTGTCTAAACCTTTAATTGATTGACTTAATCTTTTTCTTAATAATTGAAGTTCTTTTTTACCAGCTTGATTTTTTCTAATTTTATTTAAAATAGAAATAAATTTCTTATCTTTATGTCGGTGTTGCTTGGTTAAATAACAAACTTTGAGATTTAATTCTTTCCAAGTTGATGACTCGAAAGCAAACTTCACATCTTCTTTTTTACCAACTGGAGGTAACTGAAAAAAATCACCAGCTAAAATTACTTGAAGCCCTCCAAAAGAAGCTTTTGACTTCCTAACTCTTTTACAAATTTTACTAATCAAATCAAGGCGAGCAGCATCAAGCATTGATACTTCATCAATAATTAAGACCTCTGCTTCATTTATTCTTTTTCTTAAAAATTTTCTTTTAAGGAGTTTTTTAATTGCACTTTTATCCATTTCCTTTTTTAATCCAATTCCGGACCAAGAATGAATTGTTCGACCATTAATATGAGTAGCCGCAATTCCAGTTGAAGCGGTTATTCCCGCTTTAATCTTTGAGCCTTTTAGATAATCAATAAATTTGTTTAATAGAAAAGTTTTCCCGGTTCCTGGTGAACCGGTCACAAAACAATTAGTTCCTGATTTTAAAATTTTTAGAGCTTCTTTCTGATTCATAATTTAAGAATAACATAAAAGAAAAACCGGCCCTAATGACCGGTTCTTCTTGTTTTTATTTTTTAAATAAAATTAAAGATTCTTTTGAATATCAGCCTTTTCATATAAGCCTTCAACAATTTCGTTTAAAATAGAATTTAATTTTTCTTGCTTAATATAGTCTTTAATTTCGGATTTAATCTCTTCAAGAGCCGGTGTTTCTTCACCCTCTCCTGACAATTGGTCCTTATTGGCTTCATAAAAAGATTCCATTTCTTCGTCAGTTACATTAATTTCTCTTTCTGACTGAATTTGACTATAGTATTTCTGCAAAACAATCTGACTTTCAATACTCTTTTTTAAATCTTCAATTGTTGCTTTTTGCGCACTTAAAGCTTCTTTTAATTTTTCCTCAGAATCAAATTGATCAGCAATTTGATTAAATTGAGAATTTATTTCTTGTTCGGAAGCAGAAATACCCTTTGATAATGCTTCATCAACAAAAAGCTTATTCTTAATCATTTGATCAAGTAAATCTTCTTCGGAAAGATCTTCAGAAGAAGATAATTGTTGTTCGAAGTTATCCCTTAAAATAGGTTCCCCGTTAACCATTGCCACTACATCTTGACTTAATCCTTCACTAACTTCCTCATTTTCT